>JBGSVU010000633.1:0-4869 GCA_041752775.1 Pirellulaceae bacterium
GAGCGGTTCCGAATCGTTGAACCAGGCGATCGAGTGGGCTCAAAGCACCCTGAAAAAGAACGGCCAGGAAAATGTCCGCGCCGAAAAAGTCATGGTTACCCACTGGGTCCGCGGCCAGGAGTCCTGTGAACTGGTCGAGCCGCGTCCCCTGAATTTCCCGATGCTCGGGCTGGGAGGATCCGTCGGTACACCGCCCGAGGGCATTACCGCCGAAGTGTTCGTTGTGGCCAGCAAGGAAGAGCTTGATGCGTTACCCGCCGGGGCGGTGCAGGGAAAAATTGTGGTGTTCAACTGCGCCATGCCCCCGTTCACCGATGACGCAGGTTCCGGATACGGTGCGACGGTGCAGTACCGCTCCAGCGGCGCGAAATGGGCATCCGAAAAAGGCGCCGTCGCCGCGCTCATCCGTTCCGTCACGGCCACATCGCTGCAGACGCCCCACACCGGTGCCATGCGATATGGAACAGCCGAAGTAAAAATTCCTGCTGCCGCGATCACCATCGAGGCGGCGGAGTTGCTGAAGCGGTTTCAGCTGCGCGGAAAAAAGACGGTGATCAAACTGCAGATGGAAGCCGAAACCGTGGGCGAGGCAGCTTCTGCCAATGTGCTGGCCGAGATTGTGGGCAGCGAGTTGCCCGAAGAAATCGTTGTGATCGGCGGGCACCTTGATTCGTGGGATGTTGGACAGGGAGCCCATGACGACGGGGCAGGGTGCGTCGCCGCCATGGAAGCCCTGAATATTCTGCGAAAATTGAACCTGCGTCCGCGCCGCACGATCCGCGTGGTGCTGTGGACCAATGAAGAGAATGGAGTGGCCGGCGGGAATGCCTACGTCGCCCTGCACCAGAACGAAATCCATGTGGCCGGTATCGAATCCGATTCAGGTGGCTTTGCTCCCCGGGGAATCGATGTGGAATTCCTCGATGACCGCAAGGAAGACCTTGCTGCCGAACAGCTGTCGCAAATCCTCCAGCATCTGGCACCGATCGGTGCCACGGTTGCCAAAAAGGGTCATTCAGGAGTCGATGTTGGCCTGTTGAAAGTCCTCGGGACACCCTGCATGGGATTGCGGGTCGACGGTTCGCGATATTTTGACACGCATCACACCTGGGCCGACACGGTGGACAAAGTCGATCCGCAGGAGTTGACTCACTGTTCGATCACCCTCGCCGTGGCGGCCTATATCATCGCCGACATGCCCGGCCGTCTGGGCGAAAAATGATCGTTGCCTGTCGCTGCAACTCCTTCGGGCATTCAGCGATCGCACGCGAAAGATCAGGAAACGGCGCTACGGAGGGACATTCGTTCTGACTCTGTCGTACTGGTCGTGTTTCAGTCCGCGCTGCGAACCGCCAGATCACAACGGCAACGGTATCGGCCTGCTCCCAGTATTTTTACTCCGTAACAGACACCCGCAGGTCTGGCGCCCAGTCGCTGGTGGACCAGGCGGGACAGGTGATTGCTGCGATCTGTTCCCAGCCAGACCCGGTCGATCATCGCACCGCCCATCGCGCCGCCCAGTTCCGATACTGAAAAATTGAGCAGGCACTGGTACAGTCCGCGTCCGCGCAGGTCGCGCCGAACCCAGGCACCAAACAACCAGGCATCGCTGGGCTGCAGCAGAATCTCCAGCCGGGTATCGAGGTCCAGGTACTTTCCGGTGCTGAACCAGACCACGCCCGCCAACACGGGCCCCATCGACTCTCCGCCGGCCGCCGGTTTCTCAACTGCCACGGCGGCAAAAGCCCCACTGGCCAGCCTCATCTGGGCCATTTCTTTTCCACACTGGGACGCCAACAGCCCGAAATCGGCTGACTCACACGAATTTCGCACGATTCGCATTTCCAGTGGCAAATCGCCGCGAACGTCGCTGACCCATTTCTTTTCACCAGTCAGCGGCAGGATCCACAACTGTTGCCAGCGGGCTGCTGCCAGCCACGACGGCACGATCCGCCTGCCAAGAATTTCCAGGTGATAAAAAAAATTGGTCACGCAGAATTTCAGTCCATAAATCAACCACCGTTTGCGAGGGCGGCCACTGCCCCGGCGGGTAGTCTTGGGCCCACCGTGGCGACAACGGCGCTGGCCAGCCAGTTTCCCCACCTGGCCGCCTCCTGGGGCGACTGGCCGCGGGCTAACCCATACAGCACGCCGCCGGCAAAGGCATCCCCGGCGCCCACTGTGTCGACCGCCTGGACCGCGAAGCCGGCCACCAGACTGGCCGCACCCTGTTCAACAACGACGCAACCCCGGGCACTGTCGGTGATAAACACCAGATCGGCCAGCGACCCCAGTTCCGCTGCGCATTCTTCAAGGTTTTCGTTTTTGCAAAAACGCCGGGCTTCGTCCGCGTTGCAGAATACGATGTCGCAATGACGCGTCACGATGTCGCGAAATTCCTCCGGAAACCGGTCGACCAGAAACGCATCGGAAAACGTAAACGCCGCCCGCACTCCCAGCTCATTGGACAATTCGAATGTCTTGCGACAGGCCGCCCGCGGTCCCGGCGCGTCCCACAGATAGCCTTCGACATAACTCAGTTTGCACTGGGCAATCTGGTCGCGGTGAATTTCCGATTCGTGCAGCGAAGTCGAAATGCCGAGGTGTGTGCACATCGTCCGTTCGGCGTCGGGTGTCGTCAACACGACGCAGGTTCCTGTCGGCAAACCGGTTTCGCTGGCCATCTCAACAGGAAAACCGATCCCGGCATTCTGCATGTCCTTGCGATAGAATTCACCGTAGGTGTCATGGGCGACTTTGCCGGCATAGATGCCGCTGCCGCCGCTTTGGGCGATGGCCACCATCGTGTTGGCTGCCGATCCGCCACTGGCCAGTTTCAGATTCTGCAATTCCAGATGCTCCAGCACCTGGGCCTGGGCTTTGGAATCCATCAGCGCCATCGAACCCTTGTGCAGGCCGAACTGTCCTACGAACCTGTCATCGACATTGGCGAGGATATCGACCAGTGCATTGCCAACACCAAAGACGTCATGTTTCCTGGTTGAATCAACAGTCATGCGGAATTTTCTGCGGGAGGAGTGGGTATGTCGTTTGTCAAAAGCGATCCATCATAGCGGCATTGGCTGGAGAGCTGAATCGGGCCAGTCGCCGCCTCGTCAGGCGCTCCGTTTTTGGCTAAATTGGCTCTCCCGGTGACTTTTTCCCGAAATGGCGACTCGCACACACGAAAGGCCCCCGCATGTCGAAAATCAAGGTAGCCAACCCGGTCGTCGAACTGGATGGCGATGAGATGACCCGCATCATCTGGACGTTTATCAAGGAAAAACTGATCCTTCCCTACCTCGATCTGGACATCAAATACTTCGATCTGGGTATCGAATCTCGCGACCAGACCAGTGACCAGGTGACCGTGGATGCGGCCGAGGCGATCAAACAGTACAACGTCGGCATCAAGTGTGCCACGATCACGCCGGATGAATCCCGTGTGGAAGAATTTGGGCTGAAACAGATGTGGCGTTCCCCCAATGGCACCATTCGCAACATCCTCGACGGTACGGTTTTCCGCGAACCGATCATCATGCGAAATGTGCCCCGCCTGGTGCCGAACTGGACTCAGCCGATCTGCATCGGACGCCATGCCTTCGGCGACCAGTACCGGGCCACGGATTTTGTGGTCGGCGGACCGGGCAAGCTGACAATTTCCTTTGCGGGGGCCGATGGCCAGAATATTTCGCATGAGGTATACGACTTTCAGGGCGGCGGCGTTGCCCTCGCGATGTACAACACCGACGAATCGATTCGCGGTTTCGCCCGTTCCTGTTTCAACATGGCCCTGCAGAAGAAATGGCCACTCTATCTGTCGACCAAGAACACGATCCTGAAAAAATACGACGGCCGCTTCAAAGACCTCTTTGAGGAAATTTACCAGAACGAATTCAGGCCGCAGTTCGAGGCCGCGAAACTGGTCTACGAACACCGCCTGATTGATGACATGGTTGCGGCCTGTCTGAAATGGAGCGGAGCGTTTGTCTGGGCCTGCAAAAACTACGATGGCGATGTCCAGTCGGATACCGTGGCCCAGGGATTCGGTTCCCTCGGACTGATGACCTCGGTCCTGGTCACACCCGACGGGAAAACGATGGAGGCCGAAGCGGCCCACGGCACGGTGACGCGTCATTACCGCCAGCACCAGGCGGGCAAGCCGACATCTACCAATCCGATTGCCTCGATTTTTGCCTGGACACGCGGGCTGGCTCACCGGGGACGCCTGGACAACAACGAAGCCCTGATCCGGTTTTGCGAAAACCTTGAGTCGGTCTGTGTGGAAACCGTGGAATCGGGCAAAATGACCAAGGACCTGGCCGTCTGCATTCATGGTGAGCAGGTCAAAGCGGAGCATTACCTGACAACTGAAGATTTTCTGGCGGAACTCAACAACGGCCTGAGCAGCAAACTGGCACAGGGCCGGGACTAACGAACGAAATGTCGAACATTCGGACATTTGTGGCGGTCGATGTGGCCAGCGGAATCCGGGCTGCGGCGCGAAAACAGATCCGCGCGCTGCAGGCGCTCGGAATCGCTGATTACCGCTGGGTCGAACCGGATAACATGCATATCACCCTGAAATTCCTCGGAAACATTCAGGATACGGAAGCCCCCGAAGTCTGTGCGATCGTGCAACGGGCAGTGACGGAGTGCGAAGCGTTTTCACTGACGGTTTCCGGCATGGGGGCTTTTCCGGACCTGTCGCGTCCCCGCACGCTCTGGATGGGCATCAGCGAGGGGCTGGACGCGTTTCGGCACCTGCACCACTGTGTCGAATCGGCTTTGCAAAAAGGGATGCGATTTCCGCTCGATCGCAACGAATTTACTCCGCACATCACGTTGGCCAGACTGCCGCGCGGGGCG
>JBGSVU010000634.1:0-5921 GCA_041752775.1 Pirellulaceae bacterium
GCGCCACTCTCCGAGGGGGCAAAGTCCGGTGGGGAAAGCACCGTTGACCGAAATCACGCCGGAAAAAATCTGCGGCATCGCCAGTCCCACCCGAAACGCCATGCTGCCGCCAGCGCCCAGGCCCGCGAGGAAAATCCGGCGACTGTTGATATTCATGCGAATACGTGCATGATTGATCGCGTTGCAAACGGCCGCCCGCGCCAACTCGATTCCGCCAGCCGATTCCGGCCATGAAAATCCGGTTGCCTGATTTCCAGAGCTGCCACAGGGTGCCACGGCAGCAAAATTCTGCAGACTGATCTGCGGCATGACTCGCAACAGTTGCGACGGATCGTCTCCAGTGGAATGCAGCCAGACAATCAGTGGGTACGCATAGCCCGGTTCATAACGCAGCGGGCAGAACAGACGACAGTCGGCCGGACCCGGCTGCGCCAGCGACTGCGCCAGAGAGTGCGAAACGGAATCGGCACTGTTTGGGTTCGGCAAAATATTCTTTGTGTCGGACGCGACGGGAAGGCTGGCCAACGGACTGATCTGAACGCGTTTCGTGGCCATGTGCAAACCCCCAGACAAATTTCAAGAAATTTCCCGACGACCACCCGTGTTCACACGCCTGCCAGAATTTGCCCAGCAGCAGCTGCCTCTCCGACAGGCAGACAGACCCCGGAACAGGCAGGGTCAGTCTCCGTCTGGACCAGGCTCCAATTTCTGTTGGCAAAGCCAGCCGCAAAAATCCAGGTACCGGAATCCAGGTACTGGGGTTATGAAACCAGCCTCGCACCCGTACGTTCCGACAATTTTTTCCGGAGCGGAAAGCCCGCGGAACCAGGTTCCCTCCGAAACGATTCCCGGTTTTATTCGCCGCCCGTTTTTCGGTCAACCCGCGATTACGACTTCGCTAGCAGGCTACAAATCAGTCACTCCAGCCAAACCGGGTTCGCTCCGTCTGCACTGGCTTGTTCAAATCGGCGCTTAACATGCGCACAATCGCGACAACCGAACCGTCGGTTTCGGGTGCATCAAACTCGTAGCTCCACTGAATCAGTTTTCCCGACTGCCGAAACTGCATGCTGACCGGCAGAGTCGTCGCTCCTTCCTGCCAGTTCGTACCATTCCAGAACAGTCCCGTCGCTTCGTGGCGCAGGACCAGCCGCACCAGGCGCATGCCATCCGGGTCGCTGGCCCATCCGGAAATCACCAGCGGATACCAGGAAGACTTGTACACAACCTCGTTATGGCCCGGATCCTGAACCTGACCATACGGATGCACCGGGCTGAGCGACAGGGTCGCAACGTCGGGAACCGGCTGAAACTGTCCGTTGTCTCCATACGCCCGCGATGTAATGGTGTAGCGGTGCGCCAATTCCTCCACCGGCGGAGCAAAACTGTACGACCAGTTCACCAGTGTCAGCCCGGGTGCGTCCAGACTGGCGCTGACAGATATGTGGTCTGTTTGCCAGTTTTCGCCATTCCAGTACCGCGCGGGCTGGGAAGTCACGTCGCGGATCGCCAGACGGACTTCGCGAACCGCAAGGGCATTTTCTGCAGTACCCGAGATTACCGCGGCCTGATATGCCGTCTCGAAAGCACCCGCCGGCCTTTCAATAAAACTGTCCGGTGCCGCCATGTCCGCCTTGTGCAGCCCGATCAGACTCCGCAATTCAGAACGCTGCGCCACCGACAGCTGGCTGGCAAGGTTGTCCAGCTGAAAGGGATCGAGGTGCAGGTTGTAGTACTCCGATTCACCATTGGCCCATTCGAGATAAACCGAGTTGAACTGCCGAATGCCGCAAACCGTTGACTGGATCAGGTGTCCGCCTTCGACTTTGTTCTGGTAGTGTTCCAGCAAAACACCTTCGGGCCGCCAGTCGCGATAAAGTCCGGAAAACTGGCTTTTCAGTAGCGGAACAAAACTTTTGCCGGCAAACTGAACCGGCAATTCGATCCCCGCGAAATCGAGAATCGTAGGAGCCAGATCCACATGAGCCAGCAGGTATCCCAGCCCTCCATCGCGATTGACCACATGCCCTGGCCCCCACACCAGCAGCGGAACCCGCGTGCAGCGGTCCAGGCAGACGCCTTTGGCGAACATCCGCTGCTGGCCGAGCAGATATCCATTGTCACTGGTCAGCATCACAATCGTATTGTCGTCAATATTCAACTCTTCCAGTGTCTGCAACAGCTCACCCACAAAATCATCCACCGCGCGCATCGCCAGCGAACGGCGGCGAAATTCGGTGTCGGCCAGCAAAAAATCATTCTCGCGCCAAGTCGATCCGCTCAGATTCAACGGCGGCAGTCCGGCCACCTGCGCCGGTTTGTCGCTCACATCCCATTCGTTGAAATCCGGCTCGATTTCCTGAAACAACTCCGCCCAGTGTCCCCGGTACCTCGCGGGGACCATGCCCCGTCCCGGCTGGTCCTCTTCCGGATTCAGCGCCCAGGGCGCCTCGCGATGCGGCGTCAGCGGAGCGAAATAGAGAAAGAAAGGCTGTTCGGGCTGGGCCGCCCGATGGGCGCGCACCAGCAACTGGGCATCCGCTGCCTCGATGTCCGTTCGATAATCCGATGGATAGCGATCCCGGTCCAGTCGATGCAGATAACGGACCGATCCGTTGACCAGCTGTCCACTGAAATAGTAGTTGGATCCAAAGGTGGCGTACAAATCATCCCAGCCCGGCAGTTGCATGTCCGACCACTCTTCTCCCAGCCTCGGCTGCAACCCGGAATGCAAATACTTGCCGACCATCATCGTGCGATATCCCGCATCGTGCATCCACACGGCCAGGTTGTTGTTCTCCCATGTCGGACCGGTAGCACCCTCCGGTCCGGCATCGCGCCAGTGGTCGTAACCGCCAGGCATGCCGCGGCTGTCTCCCGTACCGGGATCGTTGCAGCGAACGCCTGTCCGGTGCGCGTACTGACCCGTCAGCAGGCAGGCGCGCGACGGACCACACAACGGAATCGTCACATGAAAATTCGTGAACCGCATGCCTTCGTCGGCCAGCCGCGCGATGTTCGGAAATCGCCTCGCATTGCCGCCGGGCCGGAAATCGTGATCGAACAGGGACCAGTCCGCATCGTCGAGGTTGATCAACACGATGTTGGGCCGGTCGGCGCCAGAGACATCCTGCAAGGCTGAAGAATTGCGCGGGGTACCCGACATCACCAGCGCCAGTCCGAAGACCAGCAGCCAGACGCACAGCCCGCTCTTTGCCGGCTTGCACTTCGGCGACCTGAATTCCGGCAGGCTGACCTCCGCCCTGACCCGCGACATGACGCCGGTGCCGCGTCGCCAACTGTTTTCCATGATCACCAACCCAACCAAGCTGCAATATCAAAATGGAACACCGCTGCATTGTGGTTCAGCGGTGATGCGGGCACAGACACTGGCCACCATTGTAACCAGCCTCTGCCCAGGGATGGCGCTGCTTTCAAAAAACAGCGGCCCTTTTTGCCAGGTTCTTGACAAATCCGCCCGTTCCATCCCCAATGCGGAAACCGATTGTCCCCGTATTCTGTCCCCTCCCGAAAAAAAACCATGAATCTTCGTCCGCTTGGAAAAACCGGCATTCAGATATCGCACCTTTCACTCGGCGGATTGTTCACTTCGTCGCTGGCTGGCGGGATCGATGAATCCCGGCGCATCGTGCGGCGCGCCATCGAACTGGGCATCAACGCGATTGACACCGCACCTTCCTATGCCGATTCCGAAGAAGTTCTCGGCCAGGTCCTGCGGGGAATCCGGACGCCCCTGATTCTCACGACGAAACTGGGTGGCCGCCCCAAACCGTTTGACGCGCGCGATGCCAGCGGACTGGTTCAGTCTGTCGAAACCAGTCTCCAGTTGCTGGGCCGCGACTCCGTCGATCTGCTGATGATTCACGAACCCGACCGGCCGCTGCAATACCCCTGGTGGACCAGCTACGATCCGCTGGACGGGCCCGCTCTTGAGGTGATCGACCAGTTGAAACTCTCGGGGAAAATCCGCTTCGCGGGCCTGGCCGGAACCACGACTTCGGAACTGGCCAGCCTGATTCGCTCGGACCGTTTTGAAAACGTATTGACGGCTTTCAACTACAACGCGCTGGTTCGCGAGGCCGCCGAAGAAGTCATCCCCGAGGCAACCGGGCGCCAGATGGGAATCATCGCCGGATCGATCTACGGCCAGGGCTTTCTCGGGCGCCGCTTCGATGAGGAACTGAAATCGAAACCGGACTGGATGTCGGAAAAACGGCGCCTGCAGTTTCTCGCTTTTTACAGCCTGCTGGACGAATGCGGCATGTCGATCACCGAGATGTGCCTGCGGTTTGCCATCGGCAATCCACACCTCTCAACCGTTCTCGTGGGATGCAAAACCATGTCGCAACTGGAAACCAGTGTCGCGCATTTCACCGCGGGTCCGTTGCCCGGGGATGTCAGCGCGCGGCTGGACGAAATCGCTGCAATGGTTCCTGGCAGACCGTTCGAAGAGCCCATGATCCTGCCTTTCGGAAAACCGTATCACGGTCCAGGTATGGCCAACCTCGGCGCAGGCGTTCCAGTCGGCAAACTCTGACCGGCAGGCAACCCGTCGCGTGAATGGAGAGGTATCCGTCAGGAGTTTCCCCCGCTAACGCGTCGGGTTACCGGGATCTTTGTCGTCGGTTGCCTGAAGCTCGCCGGCGGCCTCGGCCTGTTTTTTGGCAAAGTCCAGCGATTCTTCTGCCGCGGTGAATTCACGACGCGCGTACTCAACCTGCGTCAGCGAAGAAAAACCGCGCTGGTTCTCCAGTTCGGTTTGCCGCAAATTCAGCCTCGCCATCTCCAGTCGCCGGCGGGCTTCCAGCAAATCCAGACCCACGACAAGTTGCCGCGCCCGGCCGGGCTCTTCCGCCAGGCGGAGCTCCTGCTCGGCAATCAACAGGCCAAAACGGTCCTGGGCCAGTTGCATGTCAGAGATGATCCCCTGTGCGAACAACACCCGGGTATCCGACAGTTGCTGTTTGGCACGATCCAGCCGCCGGCGGGCTTCACGCAACTCCAGCTGCTTGGCCGCAAACAGAATCTGTTCCAGCGCTTCGACCCGCGACTCCAGTCGGGCAACGGACTGTTGCAAATTATCCCCGGCAAGTGCCTGTTCCGGAGATGCTGCATCCTGTCCGTCCTGAACGCCCTGCCGGTGAACCAGGGACTGGCCGAAAGAAACAAGCAGCAACAGCAGCACAACGCCAGCGGGTTTTGGAAAGAAACTCATCGGTTAGACTCCGAAATCAAAATCTGATTTTCTCCGGCTCCAAACGGGACCCGGTCCAGTAATCGTTCCCGGGTCGATCACACATTGTCCATGTTTTAGGGGGTCAGACACGTTTTTCGGCGGTACATGGGTGGCCTAATTGCAAGAAACCCGGCCGAAAAACGCGTCAGACCCCGGCGCGAGAACGGCTACCCCTGTCCATTATGTCAGAACCGGACCGGCGCATGAAAAACCGGCGTGAAACCCACGCCGGCCGCATTGAAAATCAGGTGGACAGTCCGAACAGATGAACCATCCACGCGTACAGAATCGAACCGGGGTTCATGCCTGCACACCATTTCCCGTGGACGGTCCAGTGTCTTGTCCAGATTGAATCTTCGGGTTGTGGTGACCGTACGATGGACGTCCTCGTCCGTCGAATTTCGCAGTGTTCGACGGACTTCGCAGTTTTCGACGGACGAGGACGTCCATCGTACCCCAATTCCTGAGCCTGACAGACCACTAGCGATTCTGCAGGGCGTCGCGGATTTCGCGCAACAACTGCACGTCTTCCGGCGGTGCCACGGGAGCCTCGACTTTTTTGTCCTCAAAACGGGCGCGGGCGGAATTCATCAATTTGATAACCATAAAAATGGCAAACGCGACGATCAGAAACTGGACAAGGGCCGTGGCAAACGATCCGATT
>JBGSVU010000635.1:0-1964 GCA_041752775.1 Pirellulaceae bacterium
TCGAGCACCTTGGCGATCACCCTGACCCCGCCGAGGCCGGATTCTGGCAGCACGGAACACGAATTGTCAGAATCCGGCAAACCAGAAACGCCGAACGAAGCCGTCCTGCTGATCCACGGCATCAACGACAGCCCTGCCGTCTGGTTCCGCATGGCTCCGGTTCTGGCGGAGTCGGGTCGAACAGTGCGCGTGATGCGGCTGCCGGGTTTTGCGGTGCAGGAGCAACAGTACAGCTCGAAATCGGTCGAAGACTGGACCGCCTCCGTTGATGCCGAAATCGGGGCGCTACGATCCGGACACAAACGGGTTCACGTGGTCGCCCATTCTCTGGGCTGCGCCGTATTCCTGCGCTGGCTGCAGGACCATCCCGACGCCGCCGACTCGGTAACCCTGCTCTCCCCCGCGATCGAGGTGGGCAACCGCCGCAGCCCGGTCCTGCCAACCCGCTGGTGGTTCCGGATCAGCCAGGCTCTGGTTTTTACGCAAACCGTCTGGCCTCCATTTGTGAACGATGTCATGGACCCGGAAGGCCGGGACGATTCGTATCGCACGCCATTCACGCCGCGCCGGGTCGTGCGCCAGACGTATCAACTGGTCGATGCCAATCGCGACAGCGCACCCGGCATGCGCATTCCCCTGTTGATGGTCCTGTCGCGGAACGACATGGTGATCGACTGGCAGGCCGCCGAGCAGTTTTTTCATGCCGCCGGCAGCCAGAACAAGTCCTTGCTGTTCAACGACCGGTCCGGTCACGTCGTGCCGGTGGATTACGACTGGCGAATTGTGGCCGATGCGATCGTGAACTTTCAGAACGCTTCCGGCCATCCACCCGACACCGAATAACCCATGAATGAGATATTGCAGGCGGAGGATGGCCCTGTATTCATCCGCGACATCGTGGTCCAGCAAATCGACACGGAGATGTCCGGCGCTGCCCAGGTATCGGCGTGGATTCGCTGGATGGAGGAAACCGAGTATGCGTTTCTGCGCAGCATCGGGTTGAGCGTATCGATGCGCGATGAACGCGGACAATTCGGGTTTCCGCGACTGTCGGCATCGGTTCAGTTTCATCGACCGGTTTTTTTCGGCCAGCAGTTGACGATGGAAATGCGAACGGGCAGTCCCAGTGGCAAACAGATTGAGTACCTGTTCAGGGCCTGGTCAGCGGATCGCGGGAATGCGCGGAACAGAATGGCAGAAGGCCGGTTCGTCGTCGCCTGTTGTCGATTCCCGGCCGCTGCCCTGCCCTACGCCATTCCCATTCCGGATTTCGTTCTGGAAAAATTCTCCAGCATCCGGCGGCCCACTGGCGACTGAAAACTCAACTCCAGACCGGACGGTGCTTGGCCGCAGAATCCTGCAGACAGCGAAACTCACTGCGGGCAAAGTTTTCGTCGAGGTACATCACGTCAATCAAATGCCTGGCCGGACCGGCCGCAGCCGTGTCCACACTTAACGTGGCCATCTTCCAGCGTCTGTCAAAAGGAGACTGGTTCAGCCGGATCGACTGCAACCTTTCGAAAAAAGTCAGACTCAGCTTGCGATGAAAAATTCCGCTTCGATAGGCCACACCGAACCGGGTCCGCGTGTAACGCATGCTGCGACTCGTGCGAATGGCCAGCAGGCACAACAGCGGCGACAGCACCACTCCCGCCAGCGCCCCCCAGGCACCCACCCAAATCTCCAGCGCGAAATAGCCAATCACGCTGATCAGCACCGATCCCAGCACGGCGATCTGCAGCAGTCGCCGGCGTGTCAGCGGCGATGTCCCTTGCCACTCCACAGCCGATTCGTCCCAGTCCAGACCCGGCCGCAGTTCATTCAGTATTTCAGCAACGTGCGAAACCGGAACCACCGGCACAAACCAACTACGCGTCAAACTGGACTGGTCGCCTTCGCCACCTCCGCTCCCCCCGGCCGTCTCGATCCGGATCGTCGCCATCCCCATCCCGCGCATCAGCAGC
>JBGSVU010000636.1:0-18042 GCA_041752775.1 Pirellulaceae bacterium
TTGGGCCGCAGAATTGCAAACGGGGGGAATTTCCTGTGTGAATCCACACAAGTTCAGGGATTCTAGCCGATCGCCAGCAGCAGCAGCAACGCGATTCCCGCTAGCTGGCGATGCTGGCAAAAACCGGATTCACCCGCTGGCCGACGGGCCGAGAAACAGTTGCGGAAACAACTCCACCGGACGATTTTCCGACCTCGCCCGCAATCATCCTGCAACCGGATCCTCCGGTCGGCGTCGGCGATAACAAAGGCGAACCATGATCCCGGGCAGGACGAGGGACACCAGAATTACGCCGAGTATGAATTTCCAGTTTCCGGCGTGCGGGGTTTTTCCTACCTCCGGAATAATCAGATCCGCAAATGGCACGGACCTCACGATTTCGTTGGCCGCGGCCCTGTCGGCTTCTGTTGCCAGTTCATGCCCGCCATACGACCTGTTTCGCCCGATTGCCATTCCACCGACCGCCCTGTCTCCGGAAACAGCCATTCCACCTGCCGCAGTATGGACCGCAACCGCACAACCACCTGCCGCGTGAAACCCAATCGCGCCTCCACCAATCGCGTTGTACCCCACTGCTCCGCCTCCAATCGCCTGGTAACCAATTGCACCACCGCCAATGGCAAGAGCCAAACCAATCGAAAGCCCACCCAGAGAAACAACACCGAGGCTCAAACCACCGAACGCAAAGATGCCGATGGCGCGACCTCCAATGGCGATGAAACCGGTCGCACGGTCACCGATGGCGATCCAGCCTTTGGCATGCCGAACCACGGTTTTGATACCGGGATTGAAAACCACAGGATCAGCAACCTGAAAATCCCACAGCGGCCAACCCAGCAACCGAATGCTGCTCGTGCCACGGCGGCCAACCCAGCGGGATGGTTCCGAATTGATTCCCTGGCCAAACTTTTTTCGTACCCACGATGGATTCGGATCGTCTTCGGGTTTGATCGACTGGCGAATTTTTTTCATTTCGGAATTCACTCTCACACTGGAAACGGTCACGATGATCGCAAACGCTACCGACATCGCCACATGGAGGAGAACACCAACTGGCCACCATCCGGGAATCAGGAAACAAATCGTGCCGGCCAGAATGGCCACCAGGTAAACAACCGACACTCTCATCAGTTTGCGACCGTTCTTTTCCAGCAAACGTCGCTCGGTCATCGTCGGTGCGAGTTGGGCCGGCAGCCAGGTACCGAGCCATGCGCCACCGAGTCCTCCAGCGGCACCGAGGGCTCCGCCGGCGATACCGGCTGCTGCTGATCCCACGGCAACTTTTCCGGCTGCCGATCCGATCGCACTTCCAACTGCCTTGGCCGCAAACGAACCCGCCGCCGCAGTTCCCGCAGATTTCGCCATGGTCGAAAACGACCCCAGACTTGCCATCACTGCCACAGTGAATTGCGGACCGGGCTGGGAATGTTCCAAAGTCTGCTCGACAGTGCGGGCGACTTCGGCACGCAGCAAGTTTCTTCCACGGCTCAGCCGTTGCCGGACATTCTCTTCACTGAGATCGAGTGTCGCGGCAACCTCCGCGACCGATTGTGACTGGCGATAAAACAAAACCAGGACTTCGCGATAAGTCTCGGGAATTTTTTCCAGCGAGTTCCAAACCGTGCGTTGTTCTTCGGCCGAAATCACGCGCTGAATTGGGGAAGGGCCAGCATCGACAGCGCGGTCCGCCTGTTCCCCGTCCGCCGCTGCATACTTCTTCGCGCTCCGTTTCCGGTTCCA
Source organism: Pirellulaceae bacterium (assembly GCA_041752775.1). Lineage (GTDB taxonomy): Bacteria > Planctomycetota > Planctomycetia > Pirellulales > Pirellulaceae > BJ22. The sequence goes on from JBGSVU010000636.1 coordinate 1,741, forward strand.
CTGTTTCGCCAGATTCCGCGCGATGCCACACAGCCATGCACCCAGCCGCGATGGTTCGCGCAACTCGCCCCGCGACTGCCAGGCCACCAAAAAGGTCTCCTGCGCAATATCTTCGCTGCCGGCCACATCACCGGTTCCGGCAAAGGCGACCGATGCCACGGCATTCTGGTAGTCGCGCACGACGGTTTCAAAAGCCTGCAAATTGCCTTCCTGCACCTGCTCCCAACCCGGTTCGGGCCTGTTTCCAGTGTTGACCATGACGGACTCCTGCTGACACGTGACTCATGCAAACTCACCGTCAGGTTGCACTTCACAGGGGAAATGTGACAGGAATCCGGAAACCCCGGAAGTTCTGGTCGATTTAGCCGGAAGTCCGCCATATTCCGCCAGCCCACCTGCTTTACCGGTCGGCCCGGCTACTTTGTTCGTACTTTTCAGGACCCGGGCGATTTCCCGCGCGAAAATCCGGCTCGCGCCGCGTTCTACAAATACTGCCCGGTACCACCCGGATAAAAATTTGCCGACGGCCCAGTGAAATTTTTTTCGTCGGGCGCCGATCGGCTCCCAGCCCGGTACAGGTTTCCGGACACCGCTTGTTCCAGTTTTCCGTTTCCAGTTTCCAATTTCCAGTTTCCAATATTCATGAATCGAGGATTGACGCCATGACACGACACAGTTTCCGCCGCCTGGTTTTTCCAATTCTGCTGCTGGCATGGACCAGTTCGGCAGCGTTCGTTGCCGCCCAAGATACGTCCGATGAGTTTGGCGGCGTCCAGGAGACCCCGGAACATTTCGACCAACACGAGTATGCAATTTCAACAAGAGTCACTATTGATTTTGAGGACATTGCCGTCAGGGAGTTTGTCGATTTGCTCAAGGAGCAGGCACCCGCTCTGAACATCATGATCCGCCCGGATGTCGATGGTATTGTGCTTCCGCAGCTGCTGCTACGCAACATCTCCGCCGATACGGCCCTGCGAAGTCTGGAGCAGCTGTCATTGAACTCCCTCGGTGTGGAAATGGACGATTCCATGGAATACTACGTGATCGGGCCCAACGACAATGACCCGAACCGGCTGTTTCAGTCCGTGGAAGTCCTGAATGTTTCCGGGTTCCTGATGGATTCCGCGCAGACCATTTTGCCTGAAAAACAGGAACAGCTGATGAGTGCCATCGAAGCCGGAAGGGAAATGCTTGCCACAAATTCCGGATCGATGAAAATCAGTCTCCATCCGGCAACTGGACTGTTGTTTGTCAAAGGCAGCCCCGAAGAAACGATTCTGGTCAAGCGAATCGTCAGTGAGCTGGTTCCCACTCCCGATCTTTTGCCCCCAATGGGAGGCGGAGCTGCGGGGTCGGCCGGTGGTGGCATGCCGTCCGATCGAATCCCTTCGACTGAAAAGTAATTCAGTCCGAAATGGGGCCACAAAACCTCCTGTTCCGCCTGGCAGGCATCCCTGCAAACCATTATGCTGTCCATTATGGCGAGTCTCAGCTTGCATAATCCGAACAACCTGTCGACCGGCACACGTCAGCTGCAGGAGTCCCCTGCAGTTGCCGGTTCCGTGGTTCGGGAAAACAGCCTGCTTGCCGCGAAGGCTGCCGAGCGCGACTGGTCGGCGATCACCGCGGGCATGGCCAATGGAGACGCCGAATGCTTTCAGGTTTTCCATGATGCAATTTTTGACCTGATGTTTCGCGAAGCCCGCCGGTTGCTGGGTCGCGACGAACATACCTGTCTCGATATCGTTCAGGACGCGCTGCTGAAAACCATCCGCACCATCCGGCCCATGGATTCACTGGGGCAGTTGCAGCAGTGGACCCGTGTGGTGGTTCGAACCACGGCCCTCGACTGGTTGCGCAAAAAACAGCGTCGCCGGGAAAGCCTGGCCGACCCAGCGGCGGAACCCGCGGCAGGCCCGGACGCTGAAAGCGCAACGATCGAACAGGCCCGTATGGCGTGGATCGAAGAGCAGTTGCGGGAAACCGCGCCCGAAATCCGGCAGCTGCTGTCGCTGCGTTACCGGATGGGATGGACCTTGCAGAAGATCGCCGGACATTTTGGCCTGAAACCCGGCGCGGTCGATGGCCGCATCCGCCGGGCGGTCGAAGAATTGAAAAAACAGGCGAGGCTGGAATCCAGTGAGCTTTGAAATGATCGAACCCAACTCTGACGACCGCGAACTGCTGACTCCCGCCGGGCGGGATCGCCACCGGTCCATGTGCGAACAACTGCAGGGCGAGTTCGTTCGGTTCCATCGGCTTCGTAATCGCAACCGCAGGGCGATGGCCTGGTCGGCCGTAGTGTCGGTCATTCTGTGCGCGACCGGATTGTGGTGGCTGCAAACCGGCCGGACGATCTCCACATCATCCGGCGAGGTCGCGGTTCAGACGGTTTCGCCAGCTGGAGATCCCGGCCCACAGGTTGAACCTGCAACTTCCGAACGCGGAAAATCAGGCATCGAACTGGAGTTGATCAGCGACGATCAGCTGCTGGACATGCTGGCCGAAGCCGGCCAACCATCGGCCCTCGCCTGGATCCAGGGCAAACCCGTCGTCATCCCACTCGAAAACGGACCGGCGCTGTAACTCAGGTCTGGGCCGGTCAATTCTGCCTGCCGCCCCCGGGGACCGGCCAATCAAATGCGATCATTTGCTGGTTCTGGTCATCGGTGCGAAACAGCCATGTTTTTTGTTTGTCGCTGCCATCGGTCACGGTGATTTGAAACTCCTGCCCTTTCTGCAAAACAAGTTCCAGAAATTCGTTGGTGTCCCGCGATTCGTCCCGAGTCTTGCCCCTCAGTTCTTCCTCTCCCGCGATCAACTGTTGATCGGCAATGCGGGGAGAGAGCCGAACCTGAAGTGCGACCCGTCGACCGGACGAATCTTTTGCCGAGAACAGAACGCAGGCAAACCCTTCGGGCAGCGCGACCTTTTGCCTGATATACCGTTCAGTCACGTTGACGGCGTGAATCGTGTTGTTGCGGGGGTTCCAGGGAATGGGAAAATGAATTCCGGTGGGTTCGTACCGGACCGCGTAGATACTGCTCAGTTTGCTTTCCGGATCAGCCTGCGCGGCATCGTTCGTAAACCACGCCCGATCCAGTCCCTGCGCGTCGTACTCGGCGGCACCAGTGAAATGCCATTCACCGTCCCAGATTTCGACCCACGTGTGGTTGCCCTGTTTGTTCGCCCATTTGGGAATGCCAGCGATTCGGGCGGGTACGCCGACGCTTCGACAGGCGTCAACGAGAATTACCGACAACCCGGAACACGATGCGAGTCCCTGTTCGATACTCTCCTTGGGACTTTGATTGGCCCGCCGCCGGCCGGTGGAGTATTTTACGCCGACTTCGGCAAAGACTTTCTGATTGAGAATCTGCGCGGCCTCGGCGGCGGTTTTGCAATCTTTGACCCATGGCCAGAATCGCTCGTGAAAATCGGCCCGCCAAGGATCCCGCGGTTCATCGAGACAGGCATGCGGCAAAACATGGTTGTAGAAAATTTCGTCGGGGATGTGCTGCTGCCACGGTGCGAGGCTGCGAACCCGGTGGGCGAGCGCAACGTTTTCCAGCAACCGGTCGGCCGACAGGGTCTGCAAATCGGCTTCGGTCATCCAGGCGACCAGAAACCGCATCGATTGGCGCTGCTCGCCGGGAACATCGGACAGCGCCCGCTCGATCCTGGCCCGGTTGTCACCAGCGGTGACCAGCTGTTTTTCGATCTGCTGTTCGAAATCCTCGGGCTCCTGGGCCCAGGCAGGCTGGATGGCCATCAACCCGGGTCCCATCCAGAAAATCAGGCCGGTGGCAAACATCGCAAAGTGATTCATTCGTGCGTCTCCGGAATCGGTGTGTTCACTCGGTCCCAATCATAACCGGGTCTGGACCGAAGTGCGATTGAGAAAAAACCCGGCGGGATGCCAGTGACCAGGAATCGCGAACTGACAGGGGCAACCGGTTTCAGACAGGCGGAGTCCGTTTTTGATTTTTGGCGGCATCATTCCGCCAATGGCCGCTTATTCAATCACAGCCGCATGACATCAGTTGAGCGGTCGCGGTGGGCGACATACAGGGCGACTTCTTCGCGGACCACTTGCCGCGAGGTGTCGAAGGCGATGTGGGGCCGGTTGTTTTCTTCGGAGAGATGGCACAGACAGGCCCATTTCATCCGGTCGCCCGAATCGCGCAGCAATTCGGCCGCTTCGCGATTCGACAAATGTCCGCCCGGCCCGCGAATCCGTCGTTTCAGTCCCTCGTCGTAGGGGCCATGTTCCAGCATGTGTTCGTCGTAATTGCTTTCGATCACCACCGCGTCGAGTGAACGCAGCACGTCTCTCAGACCATCGAACTCGCAACCGAGATCCGTCAGAATTCCAACTCGCCGCTCGCCATCGTCGATCACGTAGGCGACGCCATCGACGCCATCATGCGGTGTGGGGATCGAGCAGACCGTCATGCAGCCGATCTGCCAGGAGTCCCCCGCCGTGAAGTGCCGAATCCCTTCGCCCAGCCGACCGAGGTTGCTCCAGCGGCGGACTTGCGTCAGCGTTCGCTCGGTGATGTAAACCGGCAGATTGAATTTGCGGTGGTAGATGCCGAGGTTCTGGGCATGGTCGCGATGGTCGTGCGTGATCAGCAGCGCCGCGCTCTCGCGGATTTCATAGCCGTGATCGCCGAGTCGGGTTTCCGCCTGCCGCCCACTGATCCCGGCATCGATTACCAGTTGTGTTCCGCCGCTGGCAACAAAAAAGCAGTTCCCGCAACTTCCCGACTGCAAAACGATAACGTCCATGATTCCGGTCTTTCCTGTAAGGTGCGTTTCAGCGTGCTGGTTGCAGGTGCAAGCGTGGCGGGCAGAGAACCGTGAGTATACCCAGCAACCCATCCAAGGCGAAGCGGCAACGAAAAAGCGGCGAAGCCGCGACAGCAATTAGTTGCGGGTGTAAACCCGCAGATTTGCATTGCGCCTCAAACCCGCCAGCCGCGAAAGCGGCGACAGCAGGCAATCCGGGTTGCACGTCGATTTGATTACCGGACCGAAGTGCGGGATTCGAATCCCGGATGCGGCGCTTGCTGTCGCGGCTATCGCCGCTTCTGGATTATTGCGGGGCCACCGGTCTGCGGGTTCGCACCCGCAGCTAATTGCTGTCGTCGCTGTCGCGACTGGATTGCCCAATCACTTCTTGGCCAATCATTTTGTTCTCAATCTTTTGCTGATCAACCATTTCTTGCCCAACCAATTTTTGCTCAACTTTTTGCTGCCCAACCAATCGCTACCCCAACCGCTTCCTGAACCGGGCGATGCTGGCTGTCAGGACTACGATGCAGCAAATCGACAGGCCGACTACAGCGCCAGAGAGGTCCTCCAGACCCGCGCCGCGGAGGATGATGCCGCGGAGGATTTCTATGAAATAAGTCGCCGGGAGGGCGAATGAAACAAGGTAGATCGGCAGCGGCATCTCGGCGCGGGGAAACACAAATCCGGACAACAGGATCGATGGCAGCATGATGATGAAGGCAAACTGAAACGCTTCCAGCTGCGTCCGCGCCACCGTGGAAATAAACAGTCCCAGTCCCAGCGAACAAACGGTGAACAACAGCGACAACCAGAACAGCAACACAAGACTTCCATTGACCGGAACACCAAAGACGTAAATCATCACGGTCAGCATGATCAGGACTTCGACCATCCCCACAATCGCGTACGGCAACAACTTGCCCAGCATCAACCCGGTGCGTCCCACCGGTGTCACGAACAACTGCTCCAGCGTTCCCAGCTCCCGCTCGCGAACCACGGCAAAAGAAGTCAGAAACAGCGTGACCAGTTGCAAAATCACGCCAACCAGCCCGGGGACGAAAAAGTGTGAGCTGTCGAGGTCGGGGTTGTAAAGCAGCCTCGTGCGGACTTCGACCGGCAGGACCACTCCGCCTTCCGGATCACGGGCCGGAGCCAGCTGGAGGGCTTCTCCCTTGGCCCGGGCCATCTGGATCGAAACGGTTTGACCCAGCAGTTGAGCCGTGCTCTGGGCCGTCGATGCCACCTGGGAGTCACTGCCGTCGATCAGAACCTGGACCTGGGCCTGTTCGCCCATCAGCAACCGTTCGCTGAAGTTGGGCGGGACAATGATCCCAACCTGGGCGCGGCCCGACTGCATCGCTCCGTCAAACGCGGTTTGATCGAAAACCCGGTCGACCTGTTTGAATCGCCGCGTGTTGAGAAATTTCTCCAGCAGCAGCTGCGACTGGATTCGTCCGTCGTGATCGAGCACCACCGTCGGGATGTTTTCGATTTGCGTGTTGATGGCATAGCCGAAAATAATGGTCTGGATCACGGGAACCAGAAACATGAAAAACAGCGTGGTGGGCTGGCGACGGATATGAAAAAACTCCTTGACGAGAATCGCCCAGAGTCCGTTCAGTCCGGAGCGGTTTCGAAGAGCGGGTTTGGCGGGGGTCCGGTGGGTTCCGCTGGCCGGGTCAGTCGAACCGCGCGAAGCGCCAGCGGGCCCGTCCACAATGAACCGTTCAGGCCTTTTTACTGACTGGGATCCATCTGCTTTTGCGGGTTCCAGAAAAGCCTCAGGGCCTTCACGCCCCCCAGCGGGTTTCGGCAGCCCGATCGACTGGGGGCCTTTTTCGTCGGCCAGGCGGGTAAGCGTTACGAAAACATCTTCGAGGGTCGCCGAGGCCGGAACGATTTCCAGTGCGTCACTCGCGACCGACAGACCGGCTGACAAATCGCCGGGCTGGATCTTCTGGTCGACCAGCAAGTGGATTCGTTCGCCGAACAGCGTGGCGTCGCCCACTCCGGCGATGTTGCGCAGGTGCCCCAGCTGGCGCGTCGGATCGGCAACTTTCAAATCGTATCGCACCATGCCGGGTGGAGTAACTTGTGGAAGCCGTTTCAGTTCATCCGGTTTTCCGAGGACCAGCAGTTTCGACATGTACAGATAGCCCACATCGGTGCAGCGTTCGGCTTCGTCCATGTAATGCGTCGTCACCAGCAGAGTGACTCCGCGGCCGGACAGCTCGAACAACAGGTCCCACAACTCGCGGCGGGCCACGGGGTCGATGCCGGCCGTGGGCTCGTCGAGAAAAATCATGTCGGGTTCGTGAATCAGCGAACAGGCGAGCGCCAGCCGCTGTTTCCATCCGCCCGACAGTGTGCCGGCGGACTGTTGCATCCGGTCGCCGATACCAGTCAGATCGACCACCTCGCTCCGTCGCGCAGCGAGGCGCTGTTTGCCCAGTCCGTAGATCCGGCCGTAGAAATCGAGATTTTCCTGCACGGACAGATCGGCGTACAGGCTGAACTGTTGCGACATGTATCCGATTCGCGGCTTGATCGATTCGGCGTCGCGGACAACATCCATTCCAAGTACTGTTGCCGAACCCGACGAAGGAGGCAGAATGCCGAGCAACATCCGGATGATCGTCGATTTGCCGCTGCCGTTCGGACCGAGCAGGCCAAAAATGGCGCCTCGCCGGACGTTGAAGGAGACATCATCGACCGCGATGAGGTTTCCGAACCGCCGCGAGAGGTTTTCGACCTGAATGACGGGTGCGGTCATCGCATCGGTCCCCGGCCCATGGCACAGACCCTGACGCAGGAGACCCTGACGTAGGGCAGGCTTCCCTGCCTGTCTATCCTCAACCCAGGCGCAGATACGAACAGCGCCCGCATATTACTATATAAACTTCTCACCCTCTCCACCAACAATCCGGTCGGGCATAATTTGCCTGGCATAAATCAGTCTTTGAATTGTTGGGGGATAGGGGACAATGCGGATTGCAGCCATATATTGGCGGTGATCCCTGGTCGCAGTGTGTGCGGGCCGGCAGGAATCCGCACGCGAATCCGGTAAACCTGTTTGGCGCGATCGTCGGGAGTTTGGACGTTGCTGGGGGTGAACTCGGCCTGGCTGGAGATAAACGTAATCGTTCCCTGAAAATCGGTTCCGGGAAAACTGTCGATCGTAACACGGACTGCCTGGCCGACTTCGATTTGCATCAGCCGTTGCGGAACGTAGGCGCGGACCCACAGTTCGCTGGTCGAAAGCATGGTCAGCACGGGAGCGTTGGGCGGGACCAGATCACCCGGCTGCAGGTCGAGGGCGTCGATCGAGCCGTCGGATGGCGCGTGAATGGTCAATTCGTTTTTCTGCTGGCGGATCGCATCGAGGGCTGCCTGGGCGGCATTGCGTGCGGCGATGGCCTGGTCGGTTTCCTCCCTGCGAAAACCCTGTTTGGCCAGTTCCCAGGCCAGGCGTGCCTCCTCGGCGTTGGCCTGGGCGATCAGGATTTCCTGCTGGCGCGAACCGGATTTCAGGATCTGCAATTCGTTCTGGCGAACGTTCAGCTGGGCGGTCGCGGCAGACATTCGTTCGCTGGCCTGGTCGAATTCGGTTTTGGCAATGGCGCTGGACTGAAACAGTTCGACAACGCGGTCGTACTCCTGCCTGGCCAGTCGCATTTCGGCCTGCGCGGACTGGACACGGTTTTCGGCAGCCGCGATTTCTTCGGAGCGTGGGCCGGCTTCTACCAGGCTCAGCTGTGCGGCCGCGCGATCGTGGCGGACTTTGGCCTGTTCGATTTCTTCCGATCGCATTCCGGCCGTCAGCAGTTTCAGCGCCGCTTCCCGTTCGGCGAGCAGCGACAGGGCCTGTTGTTCCCGTTCGTTCAGGTCAAACGGCTCAAATTCGATGAGTGCAGCGCCCGCCCGGACCTGATCCCCTTCGGTGACCAGCACTGTTTTGACCCGGCCCCCGACTCGCGATCCCAGCCGGATTTCTTCGGCCTCGACAATTCCGGAAACATAAGGCGCAGTGGTTCGCAACTGGCTGATGACGATCAACGTAACCAGGGCGGCAGCAACCACTGCCAGGACTAACATTCGCTGAATCAAGCGGACCTCACACTCTGGGGTATTGGGCAGTCCATCACGCCGGCGTTCATCATATCGTTTGGGGGTATGATCAGGGGGACGGCTGGCGAGCCGAAGAATACGGGTTGCCCCGGCCAGGTGGGCCGATGCGTCCCGTTGCCAGAAACGGCGTTATTGGAACGACAGCGTCGCCACCCGGGCGATTCCGGGTCTTTTTTTGATTTTTCCCGTTGCACTTTGGCGGCAGCCTCGACTGTTGTCTGGAGCGGCGCGAATTGATGGCAAATCGAATGGCAGTGTGAACCGTGACGAACAGGGAACAACCAGCCCGAAAAAGCGACCACCTCGAAGCGGTTGTGCTGGAACATCAGGCCGGGGTCCGATGGCAGATTTCGCGGATGATTTTTGATTCGCAAATCGTGGATGACCTGGCGCAGGAAGTCTTTGTGGCGTGGTTCCAGGTTGCCGGGGCGGCAGAGCGACCCGGCGCGCCAGAAGGAATTGAATCGACGCGGGCGTGGTTGCACCGCGTCGCCAGAAACAAGGCCATCGACTGGTTGCGAAAAAACTCGCGGCAACCCGTTTCGACCGGCAATATGAATGGGATCGTTGACGGTGTATCGCAGGAGTTTCCCGGAGACCCTTCCGGGGACGGCGCGACTGCGGACGACGAGTTTCGGCTGGAGGCTCTGCGGCATTGCCTGAACCTGTTACTGCCGGAACATCGCGAGATTGTCGATGAGTTTTACCGCCAGGGAAAATCGTCGGAGCTGATTGCGGCGCGGATTGGAAAAGGAAGCAGCGGAGTGCGGATGATGCTGACGCGGATTCGTCGCGGTCTGGGAAAGTGCATTCGCCGGCAACTGGACAAAAAAATGACGGGACGAAAAGATGACTGATACACGACTGCTGGAATTGCAGGCCCGGGAACTGGAAGGCCAGGTTTTGTCCGGCCCCGAGAATCTGGAATTGCAGGAGGCCTGCCGGGGGGACAGCCACATGGCCCGGCTGTTGCAGGAAGACCGCCTGTTGCACGCGGATTTGCTGGAGTTGCACCGGATCGATGCGACGGGCGAACAGTTTGCCCGACAATGTATGATGCATCGAACTGGCGACCTGACCCACACAATAGATGCGGCCGAAGTGCCCGTTCTCCAGGAGCCTGAAACGACCCGGTTGCCCCTGCTGGCGGTCGACCGGCCCATCGAGCGGCTGCGAAGTCGCCGGACAAAACGGGCTCCTGTTCTGCGCGGGCGGTGGACGCCGTGGATCGTGACGGCCACCGTCGTCGGGATCATCCTGTTCGGTGTGTGGTGGGCAGTGCCCGGCGCGATGCGCGATGCGGGTTCGGGTGATACAGCGATGGCCGCAATACCGAACGGTCTGGGCGAAGTCCAGTCCGGCAATCCCGTTCCAGGCGATCAGCGGACGGAAATCCAGCCAGCGATGGAACAGCTGGCCGGGAAAGACAGTTCAATGTCGCAGGGGACTGGCCCGGAATCCGTAGCGGCTGAAGCCGACCTCGTCGCATCCGTACCCGTACTGCCCCTTCCCACAACAGACATCGCCACAACGCGCCGGCAGGTGGCCATCCGCTCAGCGCCCGACAGCGTATGGGACAGCGAACCGGGCGAATTGGTTTCGTTTCCCGCACGGTACAACCTGCGGTCCGGTATCGCGGAACTGGTGCTGGATGACGGGACGGAAATCGTTTTTCAGGGGCCGGCGGTGGTGACGCTGGAATCCCCGCGCGCGGTGCTGGTCAACCGGGGGCGGTTTCGGATTCAACCCGCTGCGGGCGAACAGGATTTCTCGATCACGACGCCCACAGTCCAGTTGAATGGACGGGATGACGCGCTGGCCTATCTCGATGTGGGTCCGGTCGATGGAACGCTCGTTCAAGTCGAGCGGGGAGCCTTGCGGGCGAGGCCGTGGTCCAATGACCGCGAAGAAGTCCTGTCGTTGGCCGCCGGCGAACTGGATCGCGGCATATTCGGCCCGGCGTGGCACGCCGATTCCCTTCAGCCCGCAACGGCCTTGGCACTGAATGAGCGGGGAGATTTCAACAGCCTCGTGGCGGCGGCAGACCGGCCGCTGCGTATTTCATCGCCGGTGGTTTTTGCACAGGTTCTCGACACCTCCCGCACAATGATCCAGGAAGATGCCCGGCAGTTTCCACAGCAATGGCAGGGAATGGTCGAGTGCCTGGAAAAATCGGCTTCGCAAACGGATTTGAACATCAACGGCCGTTCGGTTCGTCCGCAGTCGCCGGAAGAAATGATGGAGCAATTCAACCGTGTTCGCGAACAGATGATGTCGGGTCTGCCTGGTGGAATCGCGGGTGGGTCAGACGCCAGTGGATCATCTTCTTTTTCGGGCATGTTGAATGTGAATGGTCAGGAGCAGCATTTTTCCTCTCCCGAAGAGTTTCAGCGGGCCCAGCAACAGATGTTCGGGCCGATGTTCGGCAGGATGATGCAGCTGGGAGCTGGAGGAATGCATGGGGGAGGGTCGAACGCCGGGTCGAACACAGGACCGGGAAACCCACCGGAAGGCAACGGCGTTTCTGGTTCGGGTGCAGTGAGTGGATCGGGCCAGGGTACGGCAAGCGGCAACTTGTTCCAACAGCAGCCTGGTCCAACCAGCAAATCGGATCTGCCATCGGGCAACAGCCAGTCAATGTCGGTGTTTTCGGGAATGATCAACGACAATGGCCGGGTGATGGAGTTTACGTCGCCCGACGATTTTAACCGGGCCATGCAGCAACTTGGCCCGCGCCGATAAAGCGGCAGCACCTGTTCCTGTTGAGAGCGAGAGTATTTTCAGAACGCGTCGCGTCGGGTCCGACCGGTGTGGCGCGACGGAGCGGAAGGTCCCGCGTCCGAAACCCGATTTCCGTCCAGCTCAATCGTGGCAAACAACAGCGTCCCTTCAACCCCCATGGAGTTCGTGAATCATGCGATGTTTCAAACTGGTATGCCTGAGTCTGACTGGCGTGCTGCTGGCCGCCGTCGCGGCAGGTCAGGAGCTGGAAAAGTTCCGGCTGAAGTCCGGTGGTGATCCCGTTGAGGCCAGGCCTGTATCGTGGGATTTTCAGAATGGCCAGCTGACGCTGATGAAAGCCGACGGGACTGTGATGGAAGTCGCCGCTGCCGATTTGCACGCGTCCGACATGCGACTGGTCGAGAGAATTCTGAAGAAACAGTTTCTGGCCGGGAGGAAAGGCCAGTCGATCACACCGGATGCCGATCCGGCAGGAAACAGTGTTGACAACAGATCTGGCGGCGATGTCGGGCGTCTGCACGGTGTCCGCTGGTTCGACAACGAATCGGACGCGCAAAAAGTCGCCAGTGGATCGGACGGATCGCAGGACGAGCGGCCGCTGGTCTGGTTTCGTGTGCTGGGCGACATGACCGGGTTCATGTGAAGCGCGGGTCACACCATGAGGACCGTGTCGTTCTCTCAGCCCAACGTTTGCAAACTGCTCGACCAGAATTTTGTCTGTTTTCATACCAGTACCGAAGGAGACCCGACGGCCGGACAGTCGATTCGCCACCGACCAGGCGATCCTGCGGGAATGTGCATTCGCGGCAACGGCCAGCAGAATGTTCAGACGATTTTTCTGACGCCAGCTGGCGAAATTTTTCACGTGGTCACCGGGTTTGCCTCCGGCGACGATTTGGCCCAGGAACTGTTGTATGCCCACGAACTGTTTGGCGAACTGCAGCAGGCCAGCAGAAAACCGGAGCGCGCGCCCGCATCAATTGTGGCCGACAGCCACCGCAAACGGCTGGCGAATTATGGTTTCAGCGACCAGCAAATCGAGTCGCAGGGAATGTTACTGGGCGGGATGGCCATGCCGGACCTGAATGCGATGATGAACCCGACCGGTTCCATGAATCGCGGAGGAAACCAGACCACTCCTGCTGCGGGCGTGTTTGATGCGATGATTCGCGGACAGGTTCTGGCCGATCACCAGTTTTGCATCCGGAATCCGTTGATGACTTCCCGGCAACTGGAACGCGATCCCGCCGTGCTGGTGGGCAGCGGGCAGTCGTTTTTCATGAGCAATTCCAGCGGAAACTGAATTGCCACCAGCTGGCCGCCGGCCGGGAACAGCCGATTCGGCTGCTTCCCCGCCGATCTGGCCTGTCGGCAGTCGACCCCCGGCTGCGGGCCGGGCCAGTGACCCCCTTGAACGCCGTTGTGATTTGCCACAGAACAGGAGTTGTGATTTGAAGTAAATTCTTTCCCCTGGCATAGTCCCGGGTTCAACCCCAACCAATCGATGCATTTCAGTCGCATTTGTCCCACCCTTCTGTTGACGGCTGTTCCAGTGGTCGCATGGCTGATTTGCAGCCTGCCACCCGCTGCAGCATTTCAGTCCGGGGAGCAGGCCCCTGCTGCCAACCCATTGAAAACAGCGCCGCAATTCAGCGGAGTCTGGCCGCACCTGACGCTGTGGAATTCCGGCAACGAATGTGGAACGGGCGCGGTTGTACCCTGGGCCGACCGCTTGTGGGCGATTACCTATTCGCCTCACTCTCCGAACGGATCGGACGATCAACTTTACTCCATTTCGAACCAGCTGGAGATCAGCGCCTTTGAGGGCAGTGTGGGAGGAACACCCGCCAATCGCCTGATCCATCGCGAAACCAGCCAGCTGGTGATCGGCCCCTACGTGATCGATTCTGATGGCAACGTGCGAGTCATCCCGCCCGCGTCGATGCCAGGGCGACTGACCGGGACGGCGCGGCATTTGTTTGAGCCAGAGACGAAGGTCTATGTCGCAACGATGGAAGAAGGGATTTACGAAGTCGATCTGGAAACGCTCGACGTCACCGAGTTGTTTGCCGACAACCAGCAGCAGGTTCCTGGCGGCAAACCGGGTGACAGGCCTGATGGCCAAACAGATTCGCGACGACTGGCCAGTTTGCCAGGCTATCATGGCAAGGGACTCTATTCCGGTCAGGGCCGTCTGATTTATGCCAACAACGGCGAACCCTCCAGCGATGCGATGAAACAACCCGGGATCCCCTCCGGATGTCTGGCGGAATGGGATGGAAGAAGTGACCAGTGGACCGTCGTCCGCCGCAACCAGTTCACAGACATTCGCGGCCCAGGTGGAATTTACGGCAACGACAATCCCGGAACCGACCCGGTGTGGGCAATTGGATGGGATCATCGTTCGCTGATACTGATGCTGCTGGACCGGGGACAGTGGTACACGTACCGACTGCCCATAGCCTCACACACCTACGACGGCGCCCACGGGTGGAACACCGAATGGCCGCGCTTTCAGGAGATTGGCGAAGACGACCTGGTATTGAACATGCATGGGATGTTCTGGCGATTTCCGCGGACTTTTTCCCGGGACAACTCGGCTGGCCTGGCGCCGCGATCGACCTGTCTGAAAGTCATCGGCGACTATTGCCGCTGGGGTGAGCAGCTGGTTTTTGGCTGTGATGACACCGCCAGGAGCGAATTTCTCAACCGGCGCAAAGCCAAAGGGACCATCGCGGGGCCCGGCCAGTCGCACTCCAGTCTCTGGTTCGCGCCGCCCGCGATTCTGGACCAGCTTGGGTCGCCGATCGGTCGGGGTGCGGTTTGGGCCGTCGACAACGTCCGGAAGGATCAGCCTTCCGATCCGTTTCTTTTTTCCGGATTTTCGCGACGCGCCGTACATCTCGTCAACGAAAATTCACATCCCGTGACTTTCACAATGGAAGTCGACCGGCGGGGAACAAACCAGTGGGAACCGTTGCGGGAGTTCAGCGTCGCGGCAAATGCCAGCGTGTGGCATGCCTTTGATCCGCAGGAAGCAGGAGTCTGGTTGCGGGTCCAGGCCGACCGGGATTGCGTCGCGACCGCGCAGTTTCATTTTTCTTCGAATGCGGTTGACCGGCCGGCAGATGCGGCGGGAATTTTTGGGGGACTTGCCACAACGGATACGACATCGATGTCCGGCGGTTTGGTGCGCGTGCGTGGAGACGGCCTGAAGACCCTGGCTTTTGCCGCGGCAACTGGCGGGGAAAATCCCACCAGCGAACAGGTTCTCTATGAACTGGATGCCCGAATGGAACTGAATCGGGTGGACGATCCGGCAGCTCTTGAGTGGACGTTGCAGAACACGGCCATCCCCGCGGATGTGGTCACAATCGAACAGGCGTCGGTCCTGTACGTGGATGATGACGGCAGGCGGTGGCGCCTGCCGAAAGGTGACGCGGCGTTTGATGCTCCCGGGCTGCTGGGGCTGGAGCGGCTGGACCGTGAAGTCGCGACAGAGCGGGACTTGTTCAATTGCCACGGAACGTTTTATGAACTTCCGGCCGACAACGCTGGAGGATTTGCAAAAATTCGCCCGATCTGCACTCACAACCGCCGCATCAGGGATTACTGCAGCTATCGCGGGTTGCTGGTCATGTCGGGAGTTGATTCCGGGGCGGCCGACAGCCAGCACATTGTCCGCTCGACTGATGGCCGGGTTGCGCTGTGGGTCGGAGTGATCGACGATTTGTGGAAGTTCGGAAAACCAGTGGGTGTGGGTGGGCCGTGGATGAACACCAGGGTCGTGGCCGGCGAGTATTCTGATCCCTACCTGATGACCGGGTACGATCGCAAGCGTCTGCGACTGTCGCACCATTCCGAATCGCCGGTGACGATTCGCGCCGAAGTGGACATTGCCGGTGAAGGCAAATGGGTTGCCTGCGGCTCTTTTGAGGTTCCGGCCGGTGAGGTGGTCGAGCATGATTTTCCGCCTGAATTCGCCGCGTACTGGATCCGGTTCGCGGTCAATGCCAATACGATTGCGACGGTGCAGCTGGAGTATCAATAGCGGCGGGGAATGTTGTCCGAAGACCGGCCTTTGCGGGTAATCAGGACGTACTTCAGAAAGTTGACCAGGAATTGCATTTTGTATATGGATGCGACTTCGAAACCGGATCAAACCCAGACGCCGGATTCTGGCTGCCGGCGCGACCGGGAACTGTTTAACCGGGAACTGGTGGTGCTGGTGCACGGGTTGTCGGCCAGGCGGATCGTGATGTGGCCCGTGGCGCGGCGATTGCGGCGGGCAGGATATCGGGTTTGCAACTGGGGATATCGCAGTACAACCCGCAGTATTGACTGGCACGCGACGAAGCTTGCGCAGGTTTTTCGCGATGCTGACCGGTCGGAACATCTGGACCGGATACACATTGTCGCCCACAGCATGGGCTGCATTGTTTCGCGCGCCGCGATTGAAAAATGCCGTCCGTCCAGGCTCGGGCGTATGGTGATGCTGGCGCCGCCCAATCATGGATCGCACGCGGCGCGCGTTCTGGCCCCGGTCGTCAACTGGTTTTGTCCCACGATGAAGGAGCTCAGCGACGTGCCACACAGTTACGTCAATTCGCTGCCGGTTCTGGAGCGAACGGA
>JBGSVU010000637.1:0-3697 GCA_041752775.1 Pirellulaceae bacterium
TGTACGAAGAAGGCAAGCGTGGAATCCTCTGCGAACGCGGCCAGTCCGTCCGAATCGGCGAAAATGGCAAGAAGCAGGTGTTGACGGCCGATCCACCTGCCGACGGTGAATCCGCGCCGAAATCAACGGGTCAAGCGTCGGGCCAGAAATCTGCAACAGTGGAAGAAGCCGGGTCACAATCCGCCCCGGATGCGTCCGCAGGTAGCGATCCGCCCATGCAGGAGCACGACGCGTTGCAGCCTCCGCCCGCGCTGGACGAGTCGGCCTTTGCCGAAAAAGTCTCCATAGGCGAATGGCATACGTACACGATTCGGGCGGAGGAAAACCGGATCACCCTGCAAATCGATGGCATGACCACCGCGACGTTTATCGACAGTCAACCCGAACAGGCGGCGACAGACGGTGTGCTGGGACTGCAGTTGCACGCCGGCCCACCCATGAGAGTCCAGTTCCGCAACATCCTGATGACTCCGCTGGAGCCTTCGGCCCCGACTGACAAGGACGGCGGCACAGATGACCACAGGGAAGACGACAAGGGTGCTGATGGGGGCACGGAAAAATCGCGCTGATGGAACCGGGCCGAGTCGGAGTGCGCGTTAATCCGGGTTGTCGACCATCCCGGCCATCGGGGCGGGTTGTTTTGTTTCAGAAAAAAAATGACTCGCAAAGACGTGCTTTGCGAGTCATGGAAAAAATTGGCGTCATCGTCACGACGAGGTTTCGCAACCTTATCGTCCGGCAACCGATTTTGGCGACAGGTTTTGGGGCGTGGTGTGGGTGCGAGCCAGAGCGATGGCTGACTGCAGCACGTTGTCGGAATCACTGAGCGTGCCATCGGCCGGAATTTTGGCTGTCTGATGGATTTCGACGTCGGGCGAGACCCCAATCTGGTTGATTTCGGAACCGGTGGGCGAATAAAATTTGGCGGTAGTCAGCCGGATTCCGCCACCGGAGATGTTGAGTGGAAAAATTCCCTGGACGCTCCCTTTTCCATAGCTCTTTTCGCCGACAATCTGGCCCCGTTTGTGATCGCGGATGGCTGCCGCCAGAATTTCGCTGGCGCTGGCCGAATCGTGATCAATCAGAACGACCAGCGGAACATTCCACGTGCCCCGGTTGTGGGCGCGATGTGTGAAATCTTCCAGCGGGTTGCGTCCCCGGGTTGAGACGAGGACACCGCTGGCGACGAATCGGTCGGCGATCTCAACGGCGGCTGTCAGCAGTCCTCCCGGGTTGCCCCGCAGGTCCATGACCAGTGAACGCATTCCGGACCGTTGCAGTTGCCACAGAGCCTCGTCAAAATCGCGAGCGGTGGTCTTCTGGAAACTGGAAATCCGCAAATAGCCCACTCCTCCGGCCTGGTCCACCATGCGGATGTTGTCCACGCTGGGAATGTCCACACGGCGGCGCGTGACATTGGCCTGGTAATGGCGGCTGTCACGGACCAGAGTAACGGCGACGGTGGAACCCTCCACACCGCGCAACATGTCCGCGGCCACATCGCTGCCGATTTCGGTCAACAGTTTGCTGTCCACGGCCACGATCGTATCGCCGCTGAGGATTCCCGCCTGTTCGGCTGGTCCTCCAGCGATCACGTTGACAATTTCCAGCATATCGTTTTCGGTTCGCAGTTCGACACCCAGTCCGACGAAGTTGCCTTCGATCTGGGACATCGTTTCGCCGTACTGGTTGTCGGACATGAAGGCCGAGTAGGGATCGAGAGCCGAGACGGCTCCGCAGACAAATTCGAAGATTACCGGTGACGTGGGCAGCGAGAGGGTTTTCTGCAGGTGTTCGGCACAATGGCCGGCGACCCAAACCGCATCCGAACGCTGACGGACGACATACCTGTTCAGCGACTGGGTCAGGTCGGCAAAGGCGAGTTCGATTTGCTGGTCCGTGGCGTTCGCCAGATAACGCTGGCGAAATTCCGGAGTCTGGATGGCCAGTTTCAGGCTGGTCAGCCCAAACCGTGCGATTTCGTTCCAGTCCGGATCGTCGACGTGATAGGACTGGATTTTCAGCAGGATTTCACCATACAGGCTTTGAGCTGTCGTCCCGCTGGTGGATTCCACCTGGGCGAGGAAACTGCGGTCGGACTGGCGTTTCTCCAGATCGTAGTGCAGACGTGCCAGTGAACGGCGCTGCTGCAACTGGCGGTCATGGGGAGTGACTTTCAGGGCGTCCTGGTACAGGATCAATGCATCGGACCACTGCCCGCGCGACTCCAGATCGGAGCCCTGCGCGATTACCTGCTGGACAGCGGCCGAACGCGTTGGGTCTTCGCCGCCAACCCGGTCGTCGCCACCGGCCATCACTGTGAAAGGTGTTGCCGCGGCGGATGTCACCAGCAGCATCAGTGTCAGGATTGCCCTGCAACACTTGTTTTGGAATGGGTTTTGGGTTTCGTCCATGGTTTCAGAATACCGTCCGGGTGGTGGATCGCCGGGTTGAAGGGCTGCGACAGTTTTGGAGCGGCACAGCCAGTCAGCCGAAGCGACCGAATCAGGATAGCGGTTCCATGATCGTGTGTTGCCTGACCAAACACACAGAACCGCACGCACAAATGAATAGGCGTAGAAGACTAAATCACGATCTGGCCGCAGTCAAAAAAACGGAATCATTTTCTGACTGCATGATCCTCACAACCACCAGCGTTTCCCACCGCACCGACGGTCGTGTCGGTGAAGAAAACCTTGCGGGGAAACCAGGGGGATATTTTTTGCGAGGTGCGTCCCGGCTGAACAGTTACGCAGGGCGACGTCCCAGGGTTCACCGCTGCCTGCCAGAAAATTCCGCTCCCATTTCCCGGGCCCGGACAACCCCGCAATCTGTCACAGTTTCACGGGCACCGCTTTGCCGGCCGGCCAGCCGGAGTTCTGGCCGGCGCCGTCAGATCAGTCCGTCAGCAATCCAGGCGGGATCGGTCGGCAGTCCGGCATCCAGAACCGGAAAGTGGCAGGTCGTCTGGTGAGCCGTCCCGGCCGGTTTGCGTTTCCGCGATTTCGACCCCGCCCATTGCCGGGTTTCGACTTCGAACACGTCCGCCGTTTCGTAGCGGGCGATCTTGCGGCCTTCGGCAATCGGACCGACCAGTCCTTTCAGCAGAGGGAAACCCCGCAACGACAGATCGGTGCTGCAGTCGTCGATCCCGATCTGGTCGTAGTTCTTCAGCACTGTGAGAAAGGAATCGTAGTCGCGAATCCGCAACGATCCATCCGACTCACGCGATACAATCCGAATGGTCTTGTTGTTTCCGGTTTCCATAATTACTCCCGCTGTAATCCGCTGACAGATGAATGAACTGCTGATTCCAGCCCGGCCCCGGTTATCACAGTCCATGATACGGGAGTAACGATCCTTCGCGACGGCCAGGCGTTGAAACTGGTATCGAACTTTTCAGTCGCCCAACCGGAAAACTTTTCCTGGACTCACGCGCACCATCAGATTCCGCGCAACCGTTCCGACCCCGGGAATGGGGGCAGCGCAAAAAACCGGAAAGTCGGTTTCCGTTCGGCCGGAATGTTCCGGTCGCACCGGGCCCGGACCGCCAGCGATCACGGCCCAGCTCCGGGAATCTCTTCCCTGGAAAACGCCTCTGGAAACAGCTGCGAAAGACCGGAGACAAAAGAAGTCTTCAGAACCGGCGCGCGGTTGTTGGTGCCGATTCCAGAACAATCACACGGTCCACGGTGAT
>JBGSVU010000638.1:0-21246 GCA_041752775.1 Pirellulaceae bacterium
TGAATTTGCCCGCGCCGCCAGCGAACTGAAAAAAATGGGTGACCAACACCGACTCGAAACCCGGGACGCCCAGGCACAAATCGATGCCATGCGGCAGGTCGTTGAACAGCAACTGCGATCAACAGTCCAGGCACAACGCGCGATCGCCGACGGGCAATTCGCCCACGCTGCTGAAGCCATGAAGAAAATGGCCGCTGAAGGCAAAATCAAACAGGAGGAAGTCGAAAAACGGCTGGTCGAAATGCGCAGGGCGATGGGCGAAGCGCGCGAAGAAGGGTCGGCAAAAACCAGCCTCGCCGAACTGGCCGTTGCGGAAAAACTTCGTGCCGCCAGCCAGAGGGTTCGCGCGGCCGTCCAGTCCGGTGATTTGTCCGCCGAAGAGGCCCGCCAGAAGCTGAATGCGATCCGTGCGGAAATGGACGCTGCCAGCCAGGCAAATCCGGACCGTCCCAAAAACGACCGCGCGACCAGCCTGGAACGCATGGCCCAACGACTGAAAATGGCAGTCGAATCCGGCAGCATGACGCAGGAAGAAGCCGCCGCAAAGATGAAAAAAATCAAAGCCGAAATGGATCGCGGCACTCACTCCGAAAAGCCAGACGGGAAACCGGACGAAAAATCCGCTTCCAAAAGAGCGGAAGCCGTCCAGCAGATGGTGCGGAAAATCCGTCAGGCCCTGGCCGATGGCATCATCAGTCCCGATGAAGCCGAAGCCAAACTGAAAGCCCTCAAAGTACAGGGCAGTCAAAAAAAGGAAAACGAAAAAGCCAGGAAAAAAGCCGGAGCTCCCGCCGACAATGTCGATATCAGCCTGCCGGCAGTTTCCTACAGAACGTCAGCGTTCACGGGTGCTTAAAACATTGTCCATGTTTTAGGGGGTCAGACCCTCCTGACCCCTTTTTGCGAGCAGGGGGAAGACGGCGACGACTGCGGAGGTGAGAAGGAAAGTCAGGCCGAGGAAATGCCAGTAGAGTCCGACATTCATGATGTCCGCGTCGTAGCGATCGGTCATCTTGCCGAACAGGCGGCGGGCGGCGCAGTACAGCTGCATCAGGGCTCCCACGCCCACATGGACTGCTGTCCATCCCACCAGCGCCCAGACGATCGCCGGGTACACATGCCGGGTCGGATCCATCCCGCAAGTCCACGGACCGGCCAGCAAGGCAACCCCGCCGCCCAGTGAAAACAGCACGGCCACCGCCAGGCCTCCATAAAAGGCCGTTGTCCGGTTCTGGCGATTCCATTTGCGGGCCTGCACCGTCAACCACCAGGCAGCCGACAACAGGATGACCGCCACCAGCGGCCAGACCCAGCCCGGCCCGGCCATCCCGGCTGGTGGAAAATCGGCGTGCACCGTCCAGTAAAAGAAATAACCAAAAACCAGCGAAACAAAGGCCGTCACATCGCCGAGCATCGTGATCAACATCGCCCACCATCCCACAGCCTGCGACCCGGAATTGTACGTCGGCAAAGTCCGTCCCAAACCCACATCCCTGGCGGGACGTTCAGGAATCACCGCCGTCCCGGTCCACAACCAGACCAGAATCACAATCGTGGCACCGATGCCGCTCAGTAGCGCGGCTGCAAACAGGTAGAACGTGGCAAAGATAAAAGCCCCTCCGGTAAACACCGCCGCCCAAAAGGGCAAGAACGAAGGCCCCGGAACCCGCAGACACTGGACCGGTGTCGCGTCGATCGTCGTGGTGACCATCGTTTCACGCAGCCCCTCTTCGGCGTCGGCCAGATAGAACCGGCCCTGGTCGATATCGCGAATCAGATCCGGTTGATCCCATATCGGGTAGCGTCCGTTGATTTCCGGAATGGACCGGATGCCCCACGGTTTGTCGGGGACTTCGTAGCTCCATTCCAGGGTCCCCGCATTCCAGGGGTTTCTGCCCGAGTGCGGCCGTCGGAGCCGGGTATAAACCATGTCAAAAACGAGGATCAGAATTCCGCCCGCCAAAACAAAAGCCCCGACCGACGACACCAGGTTCAACCACCCGAATCCAAGACCCGGCGGGTAGGAGTAGACCCGTCGCACCATCCCCAACAACCCCGTCCAGTGCATCGGAAAAAAGGTCACGTTGAATCCCGCAAACACAATCCAGAAAATGACCCGGCCCAGTCGCTCCGACATCTGTCGACCGGTTGCAAAGGGGAAATAGTAATAGATGCCGGCAATCACCGGGAAAATGGTTCCTCCAATCAGCACATAGTGCAAATGTCCAACGACAAAAAATGTGTCGTGGGCCTGAAAATCAAACGGAGCAATCGCAACCATGACACCTGTCAGGCCACCGATGATAAAACTGGCCAGGCCGCCGAATACAAACAGGACCGGTACCGAACGGGTAACCTTGCCCGCCACCAGCGTTGCCAGAAAACAGAATATCTGAATGCCCGTCGGAATCGCCACGGCCTGGGAAGCCGCAGAGAACAGACCCAGCGAAACACCGGGCAACCCGGTCGTGAACATGTGGTGCACCCACAACCCGAAACTGAGAAACCCGGTGCCGACTGCGGCCAGCACGACCCAGCTGTAACCCACGATCGGACGCCCGGCAAACGTCGGCACTATCATCGCGATCAGCGCAATCGATGGCAAAAAGACAATGTAGACTTCCGGATGTCCAAAAATCCAGAACAGATGTTGCCACAGCATCGGATCGCCGCCCCGTTCCGGATCAAAAAAAGGCCAGTCGAACGCGCGCTCCAGTTCCAGCAGCAAATCACCCGCAATCAGTGG
Organism: Pirellulaceae bacterium; assembly: GCA_041752775.1. Lineage (GTDB taxonomy): Bacteria > Planctomycetota > Planctomycetia > Pirellulales > Pirellulaceae > BJ22. The sequence goes on from JBGSVU010000638.1 coordinate 2,747, forward strand.
CGGAAAAGCAAACAGAATCATCCCCGCAACCACGAGAATGTACCAGGCATACAGCGGGATCAGGTTGATTCGCATTCCCGGTGGACGGCATTTCAACACGCCCACGATCAATTCCACCGCGGCGGCGATCGAGGCGATCTCGATAAACGCCAGACCCAGCAGCCAGATGTCGGCACCCACTCCCGGCTGGTAGGAACTGGTCAGCGGCGGGTACATGAACCATCCGCCCTGCGGTGACGCGCCAAAAAAAATGGACCCACAAACAAAGACGCCGCCGATCAGAAAACACCAGAATCCGTACGCGGAAAGTCGTGGGAACGGCAGGTCGCGGGCTCCCATCATTTCCGGCAACAGCATGATCGAGATTGCTTCCAGCACCGGCACGGCAAACAGGAACATCATGATGCTGCCGTGCATCGTGAAGAACTGGTTGTACTGTTCGGCAGTGAGAAAATCGTTTTCCGGCACGGCCAGCTGGATCCGCATGATCAGGGCCAGTACGCCACCAAAAAGAAAAAAACAGAACGCGACCACCGTGTACCACCACCCGACCTCCGAGTTGTTGACAGAGGACCAGTACCGCCAGCCGGTCGGCGTTTTCCATGCTGCCAGCAAGCGCGCTGCCTGCGCCTCCTGCTGCGCCTGTGAAGGAATTTCGCCGGGTGATTCGCGGTCGTTCATGGTCCTGTCTCAGAAAACAGCCGGGGCGGCTGAAACCCTTTCGCTTTTGATCATTTCAGACTTTGCAGGTACACACTCAACGACCGCAAATCTTCGTCCGGCAACATGCCAAACCGGGGCATGTGCACCGACTCCTTGAAACGGGCCGGGTCTGCGATCCATTCGGAAAAATCCCGCGCGTCGACCGATGGCTGCCCGGGATTTCCGCCAGTAAAAACGCCAGCCGCCAGGCTGACCCGGCTGCCGACATGAGTCAGGTCTGGCCCGAGGGTTCCATCGGCTTGCGTGCCCCGGACTGTATGACAGGCGCTGCAACCACTGGACAGGAACAGTTCGGCTCCCCGCGTGGATTCCGGAGTGAGCGGTTCACTGGCCGGCAGCGCCTGCGCCCTGTACCAGCGACTGAAATCGTCCTGTTCCATCACAATCACGTAAAAATTCATCCATGTGTGCGCCGTACCGCAGTACTCGGCGCAGGCCCCGCGAAAGACGCCTGTCCGCGTGGGGACCAGCGTCAGCCGGGTTTGCCGTCCCGGAATCATGTCAACTTTTCCACCCAAGGCCGGAATCCAGAACGAATGAATGACGTCTTCGCTTTCCAGGTAAAACTGAACCGGCTGATTGACGGGCAGGCGGATTTCATTGGCCAGCCCGAAAAACCGGGTTCCAGGTTCCGCCGCGGATGGGGCCGCGACAGGCCCGGCGTCATCCCTCGGTTTGCTGCCTGCAGCAGATTCCGGGATGCCGGAATCCCGTCCGGAGCGTTGCCTGTCAGCGACCCGGACTTCGAAAACATTTCCCCCGATGTCGGGCATCTGGTAGTGAACCCGCCACCACCATTGAGCACCGCGAACCCGGATTTTCAGACTGTCGGCAGGAGCGGGGGCCACAAGACCGGGCAACAGCGCCAGCCCCCAAATCAGCAAACCGGTCAACACCACCGTCGGTGCGACCACGCCTCCGCCAATGATGTACCGCCCCGCCTGGTGAACATCGTGCGTGCCGCGATTGAATTTGATCGCGTAAACGGCCAGTCCCACCACCACCGTCCAGACAATCGCAGCTCCGGCGGTCATCGTCCAGAACAGTTGTGCAATTTTCTGCGCCGACTCGCCTGCCGGATCCAGAGTCGACTGCGGACCGGAGCATCCATTGACCAACATGGCAGCCAGACAACCGGGCAAAATCACGGGGAGAGACGGTTTACTGTGGATCAAGTTCCCGCTCCATCACGGCCTCGAATTTCCCGGGTGTTCTTGTGGAATCTGGAAACACCTGACCGTTGCAACTGATATGCCAATGGTCTGCCTGACCACTTCCCGGTCACCCAATTGCCGACCACTCCTGATGGCATGGGGTTTGCGTTGGTCCGCCCCATGTTTTTGATTCACCCTGAAGAAAATCCGTTGTGGCTGAACGGCGCCCTGTTCGCGGTCGCGGCAGTGGGTGTCTGGATTTCGGGTGCGAAGCTGAGCAGTTACGTTGACATTATCGCCGACCGGACCGGAGTTGGCACCGCCTTTGCCGGGGCCCTGTTGTTGGGCGGAGCCACCAGTCTGCCGGAACTGGCGACGACAATTACTGCGTCGCTGTCCGGTGCAGCCGAACTGGCAGGCACGAATTTGCTGGGCGGGGTCGTGATGCAGATTGCCGTTCTGGCCGGGATTGATGCGGTTCTGTTCCGGGGCCGTGCGCTGACATTTTTCTCACCGAAACCCGCTTTGTTGATGCAGGGGGTGCTGTTGATTCTGGTTCTGGCGGTGGCCATTGTCGGATTGACCAGTGGAGAGCTGTTTGTGATTGCGGGAGTGGGATTCTGGCCCATTCTGTTGGCAACGATTTATGTTGTCTGCATGGGGGTCCTGTACCGTTACGAGGGGAATTCCCGCTGGGAGCCGCGCGGTGAAGTTGGCCAGCCGCCGGAGTCCGCCAAAGATCTGAAAGATGCCCGGCAGGTCCAGTTCAGCGACACGACGACACCTGCGATCGCCGGCCGGTTTGCGATAGCGGCCCTCGCGGTTCTGGCATGCGGATTCGTTGTGGCCCGGACGGGTGAGTCGATTGCGGCACAAACCGGAACCGGAGAGGGTTTCATAGGCGCGACGCTGGTGGCCATGGCGACGAGTCTACCGGAAGTCAGTACGACGTATGCCGCCGTCCGGTTTGGTGCCTACAGCATGGCTGCAGCGAACATTCTGGGAACGAACATTCTGGAACTGGCACTGTTTTTGCCTGCAGATGCCTGTTATCGCGAAGGCGCGATTTTCGACGCGCTGCCGGCCAGCGCCGGGTTGCTGGCCGGACTTGGAATCATCGCGACGTCCGTCTACCTGTGGGGAATACTGGAACGACGCGACCGGACGGTTTTCGGAATGGGAATCGACTCGGCAATCGTGTTGGCCGTGTATCTGGGAGGCCTGCTGCTGTATTACTTTGTTTGATCCCGTGTTGCAGTCACCGCTGGCCCATGAAAGAAAAACCGGAACAGAACGAAAGCCTTTGGAGGATCATTGCATCGCCGCTGATCTGGGCGGGTCATTTTCTGTTCAGTTACATCACGGCCGCTGTTTATTGCGCGAAGTTTGCGTCCGGCGGCCAGCCACTGGGACCTGCCCGTGTCGCTATCGGCGTCTACACGGTTGTGGCGCTGGCGGCGATCGTCGGCATGGGATGGTCCGGCCTGAAAAGTCACCGTTTCGCCGGTGAAACAGTTCCCCACGACGACGATACACCCGGGGACCGGCATCGATTCCTCGGATTCGCAACGCTGCTCCTGTCGGCCCTCAGTTTCGTCGCGACCGTTTATGTGGCTCTGACACTGGTGTTTATCCGGGACTGCAACTGATGCGAACATTCTTTGCGCTGGCGGGAATTGCGACGCTGGTTGTGGCCTGGTTTGGTCCGCTGGCGCATCTGGCCCACGAAGCGTTCTTCGGCCACATGGTGATGCATATGCTGAATGTCGCAGTGGCTGCGCCGCTGTTGTCACTTTCGGTCGCCGGTTCGCCAGTTGATCCCGCGCGCAAACATCCCCTGGTTTTTGCAGCCCTGCCGGCATCGGTTGTGGAATTGATCATTGTCTGGACGTGGCATGCGCCTGTTCCGCATCACTTCGCCCGGCACAGTCTGGCCGGGCTGGTTACAGAACAGGGCATGTTTTTGCTGGCCGGAGTCTGGGTCTGGCTGTCGGCGTTTGGCGGCCAAAACGGGAATGCCGCAAAGGAAGAGCTTGCGGCTGCTTCAGTTTCTGATTCTGCGGCATGGACCAGCGGATCAGAACAGCGCGGATCGCGCCGGGGCGCCGGTGTGATCGGACTGCTGCTGACATCGATGCATATGACTTTGCTGGGTGCGCTGCTGGCACTGGCACAGCGGCCGTTGTATGGGCACCACGATGGTTTCGCCGGCATGACCGCGTTGCAGGACCAACAGCTGGGAGGCGCCGTGATGTTGCTGGTTGGAGGTATCGCCTATTTGGCGGGAGGCGTCTGGCTGGCGCTGGACCTGACAAGGGAAAAACACGCGTGAAGCTGAACAACTGACTTGAGGAAAACTGCGCCGCCGAACGGTAACAGAGGAGCCCGAAACGCTGAGCGTCTTCGGCCCCGATCCGGCTGTCGCTCACCCGCTCCAGGGGTCCATCGACCGATCAACTCCAAAATGGGATTGCCATGAGACGCTACTTTATCCATCTGGGACTGACGCTGCTGGTTGCCGGAATTCTGGGGGTCATAGTCCTGGTGGGAGGCCTGGCACCGATCAAGGCCAGCTCCGGGCACTGGCCCATCACCTACTGGCTGCTGGATTTTGCCAAGACACGATCGGTCGCAACCCACTCGATGAACATTGAACCTCCGGATCTGGACAAGCCATACCGGATTGCCCAGGGTGCCGGGCTGTACGAAATGAATTGCAGCTGGTGTCACGGCAGTCCAGCCCGGCCGGTTCCCCGAATTCCCGCGGCGATGACACCCAACCCGCCGGGCCTGGAACCCAAAGTTGCGAAGTACGAACCCAGCGAACTTTTTTACATTATCAAACATGGCATCAAGTTTACGGGCATGCCGGCGTGGCCATCGCAAACCCGTGACGATGAGGTCTGGGCAGTGGTCGCATTCTGTTTGACTCTGCCCGACACTGATGCTGCGACCTACCGGTCTCTGGCCATGGGCCAGCCGGAAACCGGCGAATTGGCTGTGATGCCCAAACCGGGCCCACCGGAAAACCTGCCCGAGGCTGTCCGGGCAACCTGTGCGATCTGCCACGGTGCTGAAGGCAGCGGCCGCGAATCCGGTGCCTTTCCCAAAATTGCCGGACAGAAATCGGACTATCTGGCCGCGTCGCTGCAGGCTTACAGGAATGGAAACCGTGAGAGTGGGGCCATGGAACCTGTTGCGGCGCGGTTGAGCGATGCAGAGATCGACGAACTGGCCCAATATTATTCTGCCCTGTCAGGCGACCATGCACTCCGCTCCGAAGCCAGCGGGAACTACACCGCAAACGGGATTACAGAATCACTGACCGACGCGCGGCTGGTTCAGGCCCGGTCGATCGTCGAGCAGGGCAATCCCTCCCGGCGAGTCCCGTCCTGTGCGGACTGTCACCTGCCTGGTGGCCGACAAGTCAATTCATTTTATCCGTACCTGCAAGGTCAACATGCCGAGTATCTGGAATTGCAGCTGATCCTGTTTCAGCAGCGACATCGTGGTGGGACAGAGTATTCGCATCTGATGCATTCCGTCGTTGACGGATTGAGCCCTGAGCAGATCGGAGATTTGGCCCGCTATTTGGCGGCAATTCCTGCGGCGAAAGCAGAGTTTGGAGCGAGGGACTGATTGGACCGGACAAAAATATCGCACAATGTGCGACCGTCTGATGGTTTTTTTTCTGCTGGAAATAGAACGGCATGTGGACTCAGAAAAACCAGACAGGTTGTCCACCGACCAGTTGCGGCATCACTGGTACCTGTTACCGGGCGGGAACGACCCAGAGCAGTTTGGGTGTATGTGCCATTGTCGGGCCGACGGATGTTTGCGGCACGGCGGGCAAGGACCAGGCCGATTCCCCCGGCCTGCCCAAATCGTCATTTTCAAACCCTGCCCTGGCCGTTGCGGGATCGTCCGCGAGAAAATCGCAGGTATGCCCGGCACCCAGCCAGACAAACCGGTGCCAGGGCAGTCCGGCCAGAGCACTGAGGCGACTGGCCATTTTTTCCGCCAGGCTGTCGGGCGTTTCGCGTTCGACGCGGAGCGCCAGTTCAATCCAGGGAAAGTAGTTGGGCGGCAACTCGTCAGCGACCGGCGCCGGTTGGGGACAGAGTGCCATGCCAATCGTGACCAGATGCCGCAGTCCGGTTTCATCTTTCAGCAAGACCAGCCCGCGCGGCGGAAAATTGCCTCCATCAATCGCGAAGTAATTTTCGGTCTGGCCAAAACGTTTTTCCAGGGCAGCCAGCGCAGCGGGCTGGTAGTGACGAAAGGGCGGGTCGTCAGTCCAGCGCTGCCAAAAACTTTTTGCCGCTTCGATTCGGCGATTCAGATTCGGGTCGGGCGGCAGAGGCCAACAGACCATGTTTTCGGAAGCGCAGTTGGCGGCATAGCCGTGAAAACCATCCAGCCCGCTCCAGGGGGGAATCACCGCGAGAATTTTTTCGCGTTCAAACAGGGCCGCGCCGTTCCCTTCCTCGAACCAGACAACCTGCAAGTCTTCCGCTGCGGGGACCCCGCCCGGTGCCGGATCGACACAATGCAGTCGCGGCAAGAGCGGTGCCCGACCGGCCTGCATGTCCACCGTGTTGAATTCCAGTGGACCGGTTTGCAGATTGGCAACCCAACAAGCCCGGGTCTGGGGCAGGCCCGGACCCTGCAGATAAAAGTAAACCGTCCGCCCGTCCTGCTCCACTACAGCATCGAGATTGCCATAGGGGGACTGTTGTACAAGCAGCGTCTGGGGTTCGGCAGCGGTCATAAGGCAGCGGTTAAACGGTTGTGAAGTTGATTTTCCATCTGCAGGCCGTCCAGTGCACATGCCGCAATGGTGGAGCCGCAATGGCACTGCCGCAATGGCGGACGCGCCATTTTACCGGAGGGCTCGCGCCCTGCCGCTACTTTTTCCTGGCGGCCCATAAGCAACTTTTCCCTGGCGGCCCCAATCGGAGCGGAACGGCGCAAGCCGTCCGGTGCACATGCCGCAATGGTGGAGCCGCAATGGCACTGCCGCAATGGCGGACGCGCCATTTTACCGGAGGGCTCGCGCCCTGCCGCTACCTCTGCTGAGCGTGGGCGCCAGTCGCTTCCGTCCGATTGTAACGAAACCCGGACGACCGTCTTCGGGTACAATCCCGTCGAAGCGCGGACGACTGCGTCACCCGGTTTGCCTGCCTGCCCGCTGAAAAAAAGGGAGGGTGACCTCTGGCGCGACCCTGACAAAACCAGACAAAATCCGGGGCCCGGAGAGGTTCAGACCCCTTTTGCAACATCCTGCCAACCGAAGCCATCCATGAGATCAGCTGCGATTGAAGTCGCCAACATGCACAAAACCTACCGGGACGGATGGGTTTTTCCGAAAAAATTCACGGCGCTACAGGATGTCTCCCTGCGTGTACCCGAAGGCGAGATTTTCGGGCTGCTCGGCCCCAACGGTGCGGGCAAAACGACGCTCGTAAAAATCCTGCTGGGGATCATCCGCAAAACGGCTGGCACGGCCACGATGCTGGGCTTGCCCGCGGGCAGCCTGGCCGCGCGGCGCCGGGTCGGTTACCTGCCGGAGCATTTGCGGATGGCGGGACATTTGACACCCTACACTTCGCTGGAGTATTTCGGATCGCTGGCGGGACTGTCCGGATCGCACATCCGCAAACATCGCGACCGGTTGCTGCAACAGGTGGGTTTGATCGACCGCAAACAGGATCGCATCAAAAAGTTTTCGAAAGGGATGCTGCAGCGGCTGGGGCTGGCCCAGGCGCTGCTGTCCGAACCGCGTCTGCTGTTCCTTGACGAACCGACGGACGGGTTGGATCCGCGGGCCCGGGCCGAAATGCGGGACGTGATTCTCAAACTCGGTCAGGAAGGAGTGACGATTTTCCTGAACAGCCATCTGCTGCAGGAAGTGGAAATGATCTGCAATGAAGTTGCGATTCTCGACCGGGGCCTGCTGAAATATTGCGGACCGGTCAGCGAGGCCGGCCAGCATGCCCGGGGCGGCGTCGGGAAGGGAGAAGGATGGACGATGGAGTTCAGGATTCTGGCGCTGAAACATCTCGATTTGCCACTGGACGAAAGTCTCTCACCCGAATTCAGCAGAACCCCGGAAGGCCTGCACCTGGTACGCGTGCATGTCCGGAATCAGCAGCAGGTGGATTCCGTTGTGGACCGGATTCGCAGCCAGGGCGCCAGCCTCGTGCAGATGAAACAGATCGAGTCATCGCTGGAAGACGCTTTCCTGGCGATGGTCGACAAATCGTGAACAGGGCGCGGAGAAGGGGTCCGCGGGTTTGCTGGCAGCGCGTTTCCCGCGGGGAAATTCCACCTGGCGTTTTGCACATTTCAACAACATGGATTCATTGAACGGCTGACATGCTGACTGCATTTTTTGCGATCATTCGCGATTCGTTCCGCGCGGCGATGGCGTCGCGCGTGCTGTATGTCCTGCTGGCGCTGATCACGCTGGTGCTGCTGATTCTGGCCCCGCTGCACATTCGCGAAAGTCTGGACTGGAAGATCAGCCTGCGGCGGCATGTTCAGGACGAAGTCCGGCTGGCGCTGAAAATTTACGAGGGCAGCCAGCCCGACGCCGCTCCGGGGCTGAAAAGAATCTGGGAAGGGCTGTCCGACGACACGCGTGAAGCCCTGAAAACGCTCGGCCAGGCGGACAATCCCAATAATTCCCAGCTGCTGGACGGCACCACCGACGCGGCCAATCCCGTCCCGCTGCGGGCGCGTCTGGTCATCGGCCTGGAAAACGACCTGAACGAACTGCTGCAGTCGGAGAATCTGTACGAACCGGAGATGTGGGGCAAAAATCCGGGCGACGAAGCCCGGGGGCTGGTGGAACGCGGCGTGGAATCGCTGAACAAGTCGCAGCGGCGGCGGCTGAACCGCTTGCTGGTGACGCAAACCCTGACGGGGGAAGTTTCGCCCGCCGATGCGTCATCGCTGGAAGTCTGGTACGGTCCCTGGCAGTTCGAATTCATGACCGTGTCGACCACCCGCGCCGAGTTTACCCGCGGTTTCTCCAGCGCGGTCAGTTACATTTTTGACAAATTCGTCATGTCGATTGGATTGTTTATTGCGATCCTGGTGACATCGAACATGATTCCCGAAATGTTTGAACCGGGATCGCTGAATCTGCTGCTCAGCAAACCCGTGCCGCGCTGGCTGTTGCTGGTCGGAAAATTTGTGGGCGGATGCGCTTTCATTTCGCTTTGTGCGGTCTATCTGTTTCTGGGTTTGTGGTTGTGGATGGGGCTGGCCGCCGGTTTGTGGGACCGGGGAATGCTGTGGAGCATTCCCCTGTATATCGTGGTCTTTGCGATTTACTTTTCGGTTTCAATGCTGGTGGGGATTCTCTATCGCAGTGCAATCGTCAGTGTGATTCTGACCGTGGTATTTTGGGGTGTCTGTTTCGGGATTGGAACCGTCTGGGGGCTGTTCGATCACCGGGTGCAGAACGACCGGATCATCAGCAGCTGGCAGGCGGGTGAGGAAACGATTGCGGCCGATTCGCTGCAGCGGGTTTTTCGCTGGAGTGAAACGGACCACGAGTGGGACGAGTTGATTGGTCACAAGTTTGCGATACCGCAACAGGAGGTGGCCATCGGAGTGGCGCAATTTTTCGCCGCTTTCCCACCCCAGCATGTTCTCGGTGCGGCCCGGACAGAAAATGGCCAGTTGCTGCTCGGCACGCCGTCCTCCTTCGATCCGGAACGGGAGGGTTCACGTCAGTTGCAACTGGTTTCGGCGGACGGGATGTCCGAAGCCACCGATTTGGGACCGCTACCGTTCGATGCGGTGGCAATCGTTCAGGGCAGCCACGGTCCGGTGGTGGTTTCCAGCAGCGGGCAGTTCCAGAGTATCGATCTGAAAAAAATCCTGGCGGCAGTATCTGCTGGCGAGGCTGCGGACGCCGCTGCTGCAAAACCGGACGGCGACCTGCCAGAGAAAAACCTTCCAGAGAAAAACCTGCCAGAGAACGACCTGCCAGCGGACAACCTGTTTGTGGATGCCGGTCCCGAGCAGGCTCAACAAGTCCGCGATGCCGACCGGATCGCGGTCAACCCGGTGACCGGTGACCTGCTGGTCATGAACCGGAATCAACTGGTCCGTTTCGTCTGGAATGCCGCTGACAAAAAGTATGTTCGCGCTGGCGATCTGACGATCGAATCGGGCAGCAACGGGCGCAGCATGAGCGGCTGGCTGGTGGCAGCGGGATCGACGGCGGTTGCCGCCTGGGGCAACGGAACGATTGTGTCGATCGATCTGGACACGATGGCCGAGCGGAAAACTTTCCGGCCCTCCACGACCGTGGCCATTCGCGACCTGTTGATCTCGCCAGCGGGTGAGCGGGTGCTGGTTCTCTATCGCGACGGCTCGCTGTGGGAATGGATACCTGGCGACGAAGCAGCACCGCGCAAAAGAAAGCTGCCGGTCCGGGGAGCGGTGGAAGGAATTGATTTTCTGGATGAAACGCACCTGCTGGTTTCGCATGCGATCAACCATGTTTCCACCATCAATTTGGCGGAAGACAAGGTTGATTTTCATGCCAGTCCGCGCGGAAATTTTGTTCACAATGCCTACAATTGGCTGATCAATCCGTTTTACCAGCTGGCACCGAAACCGGGCGAGTTCTACAAACTGGTGGAACATCTGTCGGCCCGCAATGACAGTAGCCAGTCCGAAGAGATCGACTTGACGGACCAGGAATACACCCGTTCGCCCTGGGGCCCGCTCTGGTCCGGGTTTCTGTTTATGGGCGTGATGCTGGGACTGGGATGCGTGCTGTTCATGCGTCAGGATTACTGACCGGGCTGAACTGAAACTGGCTGCTGTCGCGGAGTAAACCCGGTGGATCATGAACACAAACAGCGGATTGCGATTCTGGTGATGACCCTGTCCGGCTGGCTCTGCAGCCTGGCCGCAGTCGCGGTTCCCGTCCTGGCAGTTCAGGAAACTGCGGACCGGGAAACTGCCAGGCCGAATATCCTGATTCTGTTTTCTGACGATGCAGGATATGCCGATTTTGGTTTTCAGCCCAACGTACGGCCGGAGATGAAAGACCTGACGCCCCATATCGACGCGGTCGCGCGGGAAGGCGTGCGGATGAGTAACGTCTACGTGTGCGGAGCTGTTTGTTCACCGTCGCGGGCAGGACTGATGACAGGGCGCTACCAGCAGCGGTTTGGGCACGAGACGAACATTCCGCCAGGATACAGGCAAGGCGGATTGCCGCTGGACGAAACATTTTTCGCCGACCGTTTGCGACCGCTGGGTTACAGAACCGGGCTGGTTGGCAAATGGCATCTCGGCTACCCCGGCGAATACCAGCCGAATCGCCGCGGATTCGACTGGTTCTACGGGATCTTGCAGGGTTCGCGTCCCTATTTCCCGATGGACAAACAGCGGCCGCAACAGATTTTTCTGGAGAACACCACGCCAACTGCGGAAGGGGGTTACACCACAGACCGGATCGGCGACGGAGCGGTTCGGTTCATTCAGTAAAACCGGACTCAGCCATTTTTTCTGTTCGTGTCGTTCACGGCACCGCATGGTCCGCTGGAACCGAAGGAAGCGGATCTGGCCGCGCTGTCCGCCATCGAAAACCAGCGGCGGCGAAAATACGCCGGGCTGGTCAAATCGCTCGATGACAACGTCGGGCGAATCCTGCAGGCACTCGACGACGCGGGCCTGGCCGGCAACACGCTGGTCATTTTCACCAATGACAACGGCGGTCAAACCCTGACCGGCGCCAACAACGATCCGCTGCGCGGGAAAAAAAGGTGACTTGTTCGAAGGCGGCATTCGGGTACCGATGGCCATCCGCTGGCCTGGGGTTATCACGCCGGGCAGTGTGATTGACGACCCGGTCTCGACGCTTGATTTTGCGCCGACCCTGACCGGACTGGCAGGTGGCCAGGTGGATCCGGCGTGGAAACTGGACGGAATTGATTTGGCCGACAGGTTGAAGGGAAGAATCCAGTCGCTGGCCGAAAAGGATTTGTTCTGGCGCACCAGCGGCTCGCGGGGACCGGTTGGCATACGGCGCGGAAAGTGGAAAATCGTGGTTAACCGCGGCCGGGAAAATCCGGAACCCCAGCTGTTCGACCTGAACTCTGACATGGGCGAGATGACGGATGTTTCCGCGCTGCACCCAGCGGTGACGGAGCAGTTGCTGGAACGGATCAAAACCTGGGAATCGGAACTGGTCGAACCCCTTTGGGGCAACGAACCGCCGGATGACAAAACGGGTTCCCGGCCAGAGAAGGCCAAAATGCCCTGACTTTTCCTGCATTGCCAATTCACAGCGTTGCAGCCTGATTATCTGGGCTGAATGGCCGTCTGTTTTCGAGTTTCGACGGCCTGTTGCCAGGTGATGGTTTGAGCGGGCAATGCGGCCCATTCGGGCAAATTGACCGAAAGGCAATGCAGTTCACCCTGCAGCTGTTTGAACGTCGTAATGTCGACAGTTTTGATTTTGTGATGCGGCAGCAGTTCCTGGTAAATCCGGACAGCGGACTGGACCATCTCTTCCGGATCGGAATCGTAAATCGGCATCAGCAACAGGTCGTTGGCGATGATGGCGTTGGTGAATGCGCTCCAGCTTTTTCCGTCGCGGGGCGGGATCGGCAAGCGGTGGACCTGCAGCGGCCGCGTTCCGATCGAAACGCTTTCCAGCCGCTTGGCATTGCGGTCGAGGATGGCTGCGTTGACGGGATCGCGGCGGGGATCGACGCTGGCGACCACGATCTGGTCGGGCGCAAGAAACGTGGCAAACATGTCGGCATGCCGGGTCGCTTCGGACTGCAATGGTTCGAGGATCACCAGCGCGGCGATGTTACAGGCCTGGGTCAGCCCTTCGGTTACGATTTTTCGCCGTTCGACTTCGACGTTCATCCCCGGCAACGGGTTCATGAAGCGAATGTAGTTGTCTTCGAAAATCCGGTCGGTCATCACGACCAGGTGGTGGCCGTTGCACAACAGGTTGCCGCCCTGCATCGTCCAGCGGACGTCGGTGTGTTGGCACCCGGTCATTTCACACCAGCGTTTGGGCATGCTGTCGTCTTTGGGGCGCGAGCCTTCGTAAAGAAAATCGAACGCCGCTGGTCCGGATTCGGTTTCGGCGAACAGCGGAGCAAAATCGCGCAACCAGATCGTGTCGAGTTCCATCTGGCAAAAGTGAACGTGGCCGCATTTGTCGTCGCTGTCTTTCAGCCATTCCAGTGTCATGGACAGTTGTTTCGTGTCGTTGTGCAGGATCAGGACGTCGACATGTCCATGGGTCTTTTCGACCAGTTCCCGGAGGATGTGCGAGTGGTGGGGTTGCCAGTCACTGACGCTAAAAACGAGGGCCTTCTGTTTTTCAAACTCGCCTGGAATCCGCGGCAACCGGTTGAAGGCCGGTTTTTCTCCGGTCCTGGATTCGGGTCCCCCGGTGTTCAGCAGGGGCCAAACCGCCGGCGCAGATAGCGGGGCAGCTGACGGGGCGTTGAATGAATCGGCAACCTGGGTTGCCATTGCCGCGCCAGTTCGGTCGATACCTGCAACCAGAAAACTGAATGTGAAAACGACTTCGGCCGAAAACCGCAGGACATTGGGAAGCATGTGAGATGGCGCGGCGCGGCGCCTCCGGAAAGTTCTGAACACCAGCAAAAATTGGGTCAAACCAGTTTAATTCCACTGCCAGAACCGTCCAGATCGTTTTGTTGCGACCCTGATGGGCCGACGACGACGTCCGTCGCAAGTCTGGCCCGGTGGGTTCCTGCTGGACTGTCTACTAGCGAATGATCAGCGGATCGGCGGTTTCCGCGACGCGGCGTGTGTCATTCTCGAACAGCAACATCGCGTTCTGCGTTACAGTTTCGTCCGGTGAATCGGCGTGACGGACGGTGGCCCGCACCATGTTTTCGCCGGCGACCAGGCTGGTTGCCTCGAAGGTCAGTTCTTTCCGCTCGCCCGGTGCCAGTGAGGGAACGAGGAACGCGACGGCGCCCTGGATGAACTCGTAGGTGTCCGTGTTTTCGGAACTCCAGCCTTCTGGCAGGGCGATTTTCACATCGATCGATTCGGCCACTTCGGTCCCACGGTTTTCGACCAGCACCTGATAGGTACAGGGAACGCCAACGGGAGCAGGCAGTTCTTTCTGGGCAACAGACACAGCCAGATTGGCGCGTGCCTGGGCAAGCGTGTCGATGACGATCTCCTTGCGCTCGGTCAGCCGGCTTTCCATGCCTGCGGTCAGCAGATGGGGCCCGGCATCGGCGGCAACGGCGATCATCTGGAATTCGGCCTTGTCGCCGGCCTTGACCGTACCAACGTTCCATTTCAGGGTTTGCGTTGCGGGGTCGTAGTCAGCGGCCTCGCTGATCGTCTGCACGTTCAGCGTGGGAACTCGCATGGTCAAGGCCACGTTGTCGATGTCGATGGTCGTTGGATTGCTGACGGTCAAGGTGTACCAGGCGCGGCTGTTGACCCAGGTGGACTGGGGAGCCGAGACGGCCAGTTCCAGTTCGGGCCGGATGACGTTCAGTCCGACTTCGCGGGTCTCGGATTCCGCACCGAGAGCGCGGGCCACGGCCCGGAATTGCTGGGACCCGTCGGTCATGGGGCGGGCCTGGACCTGAATGCGGGTTTCTTCACCGGGGCTGAGACTGCCGGCATGGACCAGTTGATCGAGAACCTTTTCATCCGCGACGCAACCTTCCGGCAACTGCAGATCGATGTTCAGTTCGCGGGCTTCACCGTCGCCGGTGTTGCGCACAACGACTTCCATTTGCTGGGGCTGGCCGAGGATACCGTCAGCCTTGCTGTTCAGGCTCAGTTCGAGGATGGGCTGGCGAACATCCATTTCAATTTTTTGCTGGCGGACCAGTTCGAGTTTGGTTTCCAGTGAAACGGATTTCTTTTCACGGGCGATGATCTCGGCCCGGATTTCGAGCGGATGCGCCGAATCGATCGCGGGGATATTGAAGATCGCGCGGTCTTCGATGGTTTCTGCGGGCGTTGGCGTACAACTGACCAAATCCAGGTGATCCGGCACGACAACCGTCAGGCGCGCTGGCGATGTCTGTGCGACGCCGACCGCTGACAGGCGAATGATCACGTCGGCCGAAACATTCAGGTTAATGGTTTCGGGATAGGCGAGGTTGACATCGGGCAGGATTCCGGAGGCGCTGCTGGCACTTTGAGCCAACATTTCTTCCTGTTCGGAGGCAGGATCGACTGAAACGGCCAGGGCTGCCTGCCGGACGCTGGCGGGCGCGTTGGCCACGGCGGGTGGAGTGCCTGTTTTGGCTGCTGCGGCCCGGGTTTTGGCCGGAACCGTGGATGCCGAAGGCAATTTGGGGACGGGCAACGTCAGGGCTGGCACGGTGGCCGGCGCCGTCTGCAATTTTGGCGTGGCTGGCACCTGCAACTGGTCGTAGTTAATCGAATTGGGATCGGCTATTTTTCTCGAGGATTGCTGGGCTGCGGCGTTTTGAGCCGAGCACAACACAACGGATAAACCGAAAACTGCCAGCAGGGTTCGGGAAAGCATGAAAGGAAACTCCGGGAAAAGGGCTCTGTTCATCTGACATTTTCGACGGTGTCGATTGATCCACTTTAGAAACATCGTCCGGTTTTGCGGAAAAGGGGGATCAGGCGAACTGCGGGCTTTGGCGAGACTCTGCGGGCCGCGGCGCTTTCGGAAAACGGCTACAATCGGGCAATCCAGATTTCCACTGGAAACCCGTGACTGTCCGGAGAAAGTCGATGTCCAGATTGTTTTCCTGTCAGCTGGCGATAACAACATTGCTGGCTGCTGGCACCTGTTTTTTTCATGTTGAGACGAAACTGTTGGCTCAAATCACCCAGTACCCGCAAACCAGAACGGTGGACCAGACCGATGACTATCACGGCGAGGTCGTGGCCGACCCGTATCGCTGGCTGGAGAATGAAGCCCGCGTGTCGGAAGACGTGGCACTGTGGGTAGCCGCGCAGAACGCTGTGACGTTCGGCTATCTGGAGTCGTTGCCGGCGCGAAAAGACATTGAACGGCGGCTGACCGAACTCTGGGACTATGAAAAATATTCCACACCATTCCGGATTGGCGGGCACTACTATTACTCGCGCAATGACGGGTTGCAGAACCAGAACGTCTTGTACCAGCTGGATTCGCTGGACGCCGTGCCACGTGAACTGATCGACCCGAACAAATGGAGTGCCGACGGAACGATAGCGCTCAGCGGGTTGTCGTTCGACGATGCGGGCCAGCTGCTGGCTTTCGGTCAGAGTTCGGCCGGGTCGGACTGGACGACCTGGCATGTGATGAACGTCGCGACGGGTGAGATTTTGCCCGACACCATTGAATGGACCAAGTTCAGCAATCTGTCATGGACTCCGGATGGCAGGGGATTTTATTACAGCCGGTTTGACAAACCTGACGGTGGAGCAGAGTTCCAGAGTCTGAACAGGAACCAGAAAGTCTACTACCACACCATCGGTGAGGCGCAGTCGGACGATCGCCTGATTCACGAGGATCCGGAAAATCCCGACTGGGGATTCAATGCCGAGGTCACGGAGGACGGGCATTTTCTGGTGATCACCGTCTGGAAAGGCACCGATGACAAATACCGCGTGATGGTTCGCGACCTGACCCGGCCCGGGAGCGGGCTGGTCACGCTGATCGGCCATTTCGACAACGAGTATTCGCTGATCGGCAACGAAGGTCCGGTGCTGTTTTTCAAGTCCGATTTCCAGGCTCCCAACAAGTGTGTTCTGGCCATTGATTTTGAACGGCCGCAACCGGAAAACTGGCAGGTCATCATTCCGGAAACGGCCGAGACCCTGGTCGGTGCGAGCATGGTCGGCGACAGTATTTTTGCCGATTACCTGCGGGACGCGGTCACGCTGGTTCGACAGCATGACCTTGCGGGAAAACTGGTTCGCGAAATCAGTTTGCCGGGACTTGGGTCCGCCAGTGGATTCGGCGGCCGGCGCGAGCACGACGAGACCTTTTATTCGTTTTCCAGTTTCAGTCGCCCGCCCAGCATTTACCGCCTGGACCTGGCCAGCGGTGAAAGCACGCTGTTCAAACAGGCCAACGTCGATTTCAACCCGGAGGACTATGAGGTTCGCCAGGTGTTCTACAGCAGCCGGGACGGGACGCGAATCCCGATGTTCATCGCCCATCGCAAGGGCCTGGTGCTGAACGGGCAGAACCCGACGCTGCTCTATGGTTATGGCGGATTCAATATCCCGCTGACGCCAGGGTTCTCCGTCACGCGTTTGCAGTGGATGGAAATGGGCGGCGTGTTTGCGATGCCCAACCTGCGAGGCGGCGGCGAGTACGGTGAAAAATGGCACCAGGCCGGCACCCGACTGAACAAACAAAACGTGTTTGACGACTTTATCGCCGCCGCCGAATGGTTGATCGAAAACGGTTACACCTCGTCGAAACACCTCGCCATTCAGGGTCGCAGCAACGGCGGGTTGCTGGTCGGCGCCTGCATGACGCAACGCCCCGACCTGTTTGCCGCCTGCCTGCCCGGAGTCGGTGTGATGGACATGTTGCGGTTTCAGAAATTTACCGCAGGACGGTTCTGGGTCGATGACTACGGCAGCAGTGAAGCCAGCCGCGAAGAGTTCGACGCGTTGCGGGCCTATTCCCCCTATCACAACATCCGCGACGGCGTATCCTATCCGCCCACGATGATTGTGACTGCGGACACGGACGACCGGGTCGTGCCGGGCCACAGTTTCAAATTCGCGGCGCGGTTGCAGGCCGCCCATGCGGGCAGCAATCCCGTGCTGATCCGGATCGAAACCGGCGCCGGGCACGGTGCCGGAAAACCCACCGCAAAAATCATCGAAGAAGCAGCCGACGAATGGACTTTCATCGCCGAACACACCGGCCTGAAGCCCGAATTCCCCACCAAATAAATCGCCGCATGACCACCGAACCTGATCCGCTGCGCGAGTTGCGGCTGCAAATCAACGACCTCGACCGCCAGATCGTCGACTTGATCAACCGGCGCGCCCAGCTGGTTGTCGAAGTGGGGCGGGTCAAGCGGCAATACGGCATCGCCATTTACACGCCGCATCGTGAATCGGATGTGCTGCGACGAATTGCCGAAATGAACCAGGGGCCGATGTCGCCGCGTTCGATCGAAGCCGTTTACCGCGAGATCATGAGTGGCAGTTTCGCACTCGAACATCCCCAGCGCATCGGCTACCTCGGCCCGGTTGGCACCTACAGTCACCAGGCGGCGCGGAAACATTTTGGTTCCAGTGTCGAGTACGACAACCTCCGGGCGATTCAGGGAGTCTTCGACGAGGTCGCGCGGGGCCACGTCGATTACGGACTGATCCCGATCGAGAACAGCATCGGTGGCGGGATCACCGAGTCCCTCGATTTGCTGCAGCAGTTCCACAAATCCGTCAACATCTATGGCGAAGTCCAGCTGGCCGTCCATTTCAGCCTGCTGGCCAACTGTGCACCCGACGCCGTGACAAAAATTTACTCGCGTCCGGAAGCATTCGCACAGTGCCGCAACTGGCTGGCAACCCAGTACCCGGCCGCGCAGCGAATCCCCGCCGAGAGCACGGCCGCCGCGGTGCGCCAGGTCC
>JBGSVU010000639.1:0-3840 GCA_041752775.1 Pirellulaceae bacterium
CTGGGCCGGATCAAAATGTTCGCGGAAAATCTTCTCTGGGGTATCGTGGGCCACTTTTTCAATGTCCACACCCCCCTCCTGGCTGCACATCAACACTGGCAACGACGCCGCGCGGTCCAGCACAATTCCGAGGTACAACTCGCGGGCGATATCACATCCCTCTTCGACCAGCACACGGCTGACGACTTTTCCTCCGGCTCCCGACTGGATCGTGACCAGGCGGTTGCCCAGCATCCGCCCGGCGACTTCGGCGGCTTCATCGCTGCTGCGAACCAGCTGCACACCGCGCTGTTCGGGTTCCTCGACAAAAGTGCCCTTGCCGCGACCTCCCGCGTGAATCTGGGACTTGACGACCGCGATTTTTCCGCCCAGCTCCCTGAAAGCGTTTCGAGCCTGTTCAACGTTGGTGGCAACGTGGCTTCTGGGGACATTCACACCGAAATCGGCGAAAAGTTTTTTTCCCTGAAACTCATGGATTTTCATTGATGATCCCGGAATTCGTTGAAGAGTGCGCTCGGTAAAACGAAGCGGCGATTATACGAACCGGCGATTTCAACGGTCAACCGGACTGGATTCCGCGCCAACGTTCCCCGCCGAAGCCTTTGTTATGGCAGAGTTTTCCGGCAATTCCCCAGCTGCCTGTCGCAGAATCGCCAGATTCTTCTGCAGGCGTTCCTGAATCGTCAGCTCACTGCGGTCGGTGGCACCCTCCATCATGTCGATCCCGACGATCGCCAGCGAAGCGTTCGCAAGTCGCAAAACGGCCGGTGGCACTTCTCCGGGCCACAACACAACCATCCGCCCCGATTCGGGAATCCGGGTCTGCAATCCATCCATCCGCTCTCGCCAGACCCCCTCATCCGCGGGTTCAAACCACAACTCGTATTCTGCCTCGACCCCCAACGCTCCGGCCACAAAAAGCAGGTCTGGCGTCGCCAGCCGAAACTGAACCCTGCCATCGACCGCCTGACCCAACTCGCGATACTCCCCTTCGATCTTGCCCAACTCTCCAACCAGTCGGGCCAAAGCCTCCTGCACGTTCAGCTGCCGATCCGGAAACACCTGTTCCAGTCGGGCCGCGATCGTCGCAACTTGCAGAGACAACAACCGGGGATCCAGCCAGCAGTAAGGGACCATGTAATCGTGCGAGTGTTCCCCTTCCGGACCATGCGAATGCACCATCCGGTGTTCCCTGACCGGAATGTAATCGTCCAGACGGAATTTCCAGGAGGTGTCGCAGAGATGGCTGTCATCCAGCGTGATCATCCCGGGCCAACTGACCCAGGGCACCGCGGCTCCGTTCACGATCACCAGCGGAGCGCGTTGAACCGCCACGAGATCGTTGTCCTCCGGAAAAAAACCGAGTCGATTATTTGCATTGAATCCGCCATCCGGTTCCATCATGCGCGTCTCCAGCCGGTCACCCGCCAGTTGCCGCACTATCGCCTGATGCACCCACGCCGTGCAAATGACATCGACGGGCGCTGCCGCCGCCGGATTCGTATCGCTGGTCGCCTGTTTCGCTCCGGAAAGGTCGTCACGCTGACAACCCCATCCTCCAGAGTCCAACAGAAGCAGAAGAAAAAACGGCATCGCCGGTTGCCCAGTCCCGCCCCACCTGTTCCCGGTTTTCCTGTTCATGCGCACCCTCCGCAGCAACCTAACCCTGCAGCACCATTCGTTCCAGCAAATCTCCAGCATACCGCTGCACGCTCCAGACCGCAGCCGCCACCAGCCCCGCCGCAAGGAAAACAACCAGCAACAATTCTCCAGTCTGCAGCCCGACCACCGTCCAGCGACTGCAACCCAGTTTGAAAAAAGTATCCATTTCCGCACGCCTGAGCCGCAACGACAACAGCACCACCAGTCCCATCAGCAGCGCCGTCGACAGAGCGATCAAAACTGAATTGGCCATGAAAAACCGCTCGGTCTGAAACATCACACCCAGCAATTCCGCGATTTCGTCGCGGGGTACCACCAGCTGCAAACTCCCGTCCGCCGAGGGGTAACGGCCCTCCAGGATGG
Source organism: Pirellulaceae bacterium (assembly GCA_041752775.1). GTDB lineage: Bacteria > Planctomycetota > Planctomycetia > Pirellulales > Pirellulaceae > BJ22. Next base: position 2,026 of record JBGSVU010000639.1, read on the forward strand.
TCGCAGATTTTTCGTCGGGACTGTCAATCAGAATTGCCGTCAGCGGGAAGTCAGCGGTGTCGCCGTGAAAATGAAAGGACGCGATGTTTTCATCGGTGATCGCCGTATAGGGCAACACCGTGGCCCGCGCCACAATCCCGTTTCCGTCCCGCCGTTGCACCAGGTTTTCGTCGGTCACCCCGCTCAGGTCCTGGTGACCGTGCCCCAGCCCCTGGACGACCCACGCCGTCTTGAGGTCGGTAAACACCGCTGCATCGTCGGTCGGATTCGATGCCGACAGGACTCCGGTGATTTTCATTTTCAAAGGATAAAGTCCAGCCGGGTCCAGCACATTCTCGCGATCGCTCAACAATTCGTCGCCCGGACCCAGTCCCGTGGCCCGCGCGACGCCGGAACCAATCACGCATTCCCCCAGCCGGACAAACATGCGGCCCGCACCAACCTCCAGCTGCCTGAAATCAAAATAATCCAGATTCGTGCCGACCAGCGGATACTGGCGGGCAGTAAAACGGCAGAAAACCGGAACCGGTCGCGCCAGCCCCGATTCCCGAATCGTCGCCAGTTGGGACACCGGAACCGTCCCGTCCACGCGGCGGCGGAAATAAATACCATGCAGCGCGAGATCGAGGTCACTCCCCACCCGGCCCACAATCGCAGGCGTGGATTCCGCCCGCGAAACAATTCGCAAACTGAACTGACGCAACAGAATTGACACCGTGACCGGCAGCAACACCGTCAACCAGACACAGAGCACCAGCACCAGCGTTTTGCCCCAGTTGAAACTGACGTAACGCCAGACCAGTCGCATCCATCCGCTCATGGTCTGGTCTCCCGGTTCGCACCCACCGCCGCCGATTCGTCATTCGCCAAAGATTTCGCAAAGTCCCCGAAATCAATGACCTGGTCAAATCGGTCCAGCAGCGATGTGTCATGCGTGACAACCACCAGGGTCAGTCCGCGCTGATGCACCTGGTCGACCAGCAAATCCATCACCCGCGACTTGTTGGAGTTGTCGAGGTTGCCGGTCGGTTCATCCGCCAGAATCAGCGATGGTTCCGTTACCATCGCCCGACAAAGCGCCAGCCGCTGCTGTTCCCCCTGGGACATGCGTCCTGGAAAACGGTCCTCGCAATATTCCAGTCCGGTTGCCCGCAAGAGTTCCTTTGCGCGGCGCCGCGCGGCTGCATCCAGTTTCAGCGAAGCATTCAGAAAGTAGGGGAGCAAGACGTTTTCCGTCGCTCGCAAGTAAGTCATCAGTTCAAACTGCTGGAAAACCAGACCGACGTTGCGGATCCGGAACCGGCGTCTGGCGGCGTCTCCCATTTCATGCAGCTTCTGCTCGCCGACCATGATCTCGCCGCGCTGCGGCACAACGATGCCCGCGATCAGGTTCAGAAGTGTCGTCTTGCCGCTGCCGCTGGGTCCCACAAACGCCGTTTTTTTTCCGCTGGCGATCTGCAAATCCCCGATATTCAGTCCGAATCCGGAGTGCGGCCAGGAAAAATGGAGTCGGCTGATTCGGATTTCGCTGCCAGCAGGCATAACGCAGATGGCCTCAGATCATGTCGCGGGTGGGAACCGGAAAACAGGGAGCTTCAGGTAAATTGACTGTTGCGTCTGGTATTTGGCAACAGGAAGTGTCGGCCCTGGCAAAAAACGCTTCCGCCGGATTCACTCTGGCGGAGCGGCACTTGGCGGCTTCAGGTTTTGGCAAAATCCCTTCCGCCGGATTCACTCCGGCGGAGCGGGCAACTGGCGGCTACTTTCTGGCCGCCACCGTTGTTCTGGCTCTCCATCCGGTTTATCCGGGCGGAA
>JBGSVU010000640.1:0-2030 GCA_041752775.1 Pirellulaceae bacterium
CGCCATTCTTGTTTCCGGCCGGACCGGACTGTTGCCAAACACGGCGACCGTTCCACTGTCCGGCTGCAACAGTCCGGCGATCATTGAAATGGTGGTCGATTTCCCGGCACCGTTTGGCCCCAGCAACCCAAAAGTCTGGCCAACCGGTATTTCCAGCGACAAACCATCCACCGCAATTTTTCCGCGATAGGATTTTGAAACTGCCCGCAAACGGACTGGCAGAACGCTACCTTCGTTACCCACTTCAGGATCCTCTTTCAGTTTTCGTTCCGGCCTGGGGTCCATTCCCCGACATTCCCAACCACTCCAGTGCAGTTCCCCCCAGCAACCGCTGGCGCTGCCGGTCATCCAGTTCTTCCACACTGCGGATCAACTGGCCTGGCTCCAGTTCGCCCAGCGGAAAAGGATAGTCCGTTCCGAGGGCCAGCCGGTTAACGCCAAATTTTTTGATTAACAGCCGCAACACATCGGGATCGTGAACCAGCGTATCGACATAAATCTGCCCAAGACAGTTTCGCGGCGGATTCGGATTGTCTACGGCACACAGGTCGGGGCGCACCTCCCACCCATGCTGGATCCGGCCCAGCGTCGCGGGAAACGCTCCACCGCCATGGGCAAAAGCAATTCTCAGCCGGGGCAGCCGCTCCAAAACGCCAGAAAAAACCAGCGAACAAATCGCCAGCGACGATTCGGCCGGCATCCCCACCAGCCACGGCGTCCAGTACTTGCCAGTCCGGTCCCGCCCCAGCATCTCCCATGGATGCACAAACAGACAGGCACCCAACTCCTCGGCCGCCTGAAAAAAGGCAAAAAAACCAGGATGGTCCAGGTTGACGCCGTTCACGTTGGTCCCGATCTGGATTCCGGCGATGCCGAGGTCCCTGATGCAGCGTTCCATCTCGGCGATTGCCCGCCGGGGATCCTGCAACGGAACCGTGCCCAGCCCGACGAACCGGTCCGGATGCTGCCGCACGGTTTCCGCGATGTGATCATTCAGCAGCCGCGACAGGTCGTCACCATGTTCCGGCCGGGCCCAGTAACTGAACATTACCGGAACGGTGGACAGAACCTGCACGTCCACGCCATGTGCGTCGCATTCCTCGATACGCCGCCGGGCCGACCAGCAATTCTCATCCACTTTGCGAAAGGCGTTGCCGTCGATTTCCATCCGGGCGCATCCCGGTTGCTCGTGCACCAGCCGCACGAACCCGCCATAGCCAAAACGTTCCGCCAAATCGGGCCACTCGCGCGGCAGAATATGCGTGTGGATATCGATCACCGGATGGTCGCCGAAGCGGGAATTTTCCATCAGACCCCTGTCAAAGCGGACGTCGTGTTCCAGAAAATCTTTTCACCAGAGTTCTCATTCCACGGTTGCAATACATTTCAGCTCGATCGCAATCGGAGTGGGCAGCGCGTTGACTTCTACCGTTGTGCGGCAAGGCCGCGAGTCGGCAAAGTACTCGGCGTAAATCCGGTTGTAGGTCGCAAAATCGTCTTTCATGCTGGTCAGGAACACGGTCACATCGACAATCTGTTCCCACGATGATCCGGCCTCTTCGACCACCGCCCGGACATTGGCAAAAACGCTGTGACACTGCGCGGCAATATCATACCCGACGATCTTGCCGTCAGCGTCCAGCGTGACGCCCGGGATGTCGCTGGTCCCCCGCCGCCTGGGGCCCACGCCCGAAAGAAACAGCAGATTGCCCACGCGACGGGCGTGCGGGTAAGCCCCCACGGGTTCGGGCGCTCGACTGGATTCCACCGCTTCGTTTTTCATGGTTCATTCCGGAACAGTTCGCGCAGTTATTGGTGTGCCGGGTGGGATGCATTTTGGCAGAAGACCCCACAATACCCAATCCAGAAAGCAAAATCAAAGCGGCAGGAAAACTTGCCCGAACAGAAGAACTGCCGCGTAAGGCCCGCGAACCCGGATTCAGGCCAGTCGCCATTCGGCCTGATAGGCCAGGCCGTGGTTAATGATTCGCTGCAACAGTTCTTCGTAACTCCAGCCGGCCTTTTCGGCC
>JBGSVU010000641.1:0-3934 GCA_041752775.1 Pirellulaceae bacterium
AACCGGCATGAACGCGAAACTGCTGATACTGAAGGCCATCGAAGTCGCTTCGGCCGACACCGAACCAAGTCGCCCCACCAGCATCACAAACGTCGTGAAACCCGCCACATCGACCATCATCTGCATCCCGGCCGGGCCGCCGTACCGCAACATTCGCCAAACCAGGGCCGCATCAAATGTCCAGTTCGTGCGTGTGGCAAATCGCGCGTGCTCTTTCGCCCGCAGCATCAGCCAGATGTAAAACGCGGCCTTCAACCAGAGCGACAGGACCGTCGCATAACCCGCGCCCGCGATTCCCATTTCCGGAAAACCGGCCACACCAAAAATCCAGAACCAGTCCAGCACCAGATTGACGACCGCAAAAGCCGAATCGACCCACATCACCACGGCCGTGCGACCCTGTCCGCCAAAGAAAGCCGATGCCGACTGGGAAACCAGAAGTCCGCCGCTGCCCCAGACCAGAATCTGGAAATAAGTCTGTTCCATCGCCGAAACATCGGCCGCGTGCCCCGCCATTGCAAACAGCCACGGTGCGAGCCACCCCGCTGCGACACAAAACGGCACAAAAATCAGCGCGATCCAGATCCCCTGCCAGGCACTCCGGCCGACTTCGGAATCCTGGCCGCTGCCAAAATACTGCGCTACAAAAGTATTCGTAAAGGCACAGATGCCCAGCGGCAGGCACAACGAGGCAAACCACATGATCGATGTGTTAAAGGCCGCCGTCATCGCTTCGCCAGAAACCCAATAAAGCATCATCCGGTCGATAAAAGACATTACCGTCCATGACAGACTGCTGATCACCAGCGGCAGTGCGACGGTCACCACTTCCCGGCCTCCAGCCGGACGATGCCACCAGTTGTTGACTGAACTCATGAAAATGCAGAGCGCAAAGGATTTTTCAAAGGACGCCGGATTGTATCGTTCGCCAGCCCGTTCGGTAGCGTCCCGGTCCGGCATCCCGCTGGAACGGTGACTGGAGTGGGATTCGGGAACCCGTTTTTCCACCCGCCAGGGCTTCTGTTCCTGGGGAGGGCAAACGTTCGCGAAAGTCGTCGGGAATTCCCGGCCCCAGCGAATCGGCTATCATTTCGCCCATGAAATATTCGAACCGGACGACCAAACTGGAGGACTGCCGGACCGCCGGGGCAGGTTCGCGCACGGAGCTGTTTCTGGTCGAGGGCGACTCGGCCGCCGCCGCGGTTTCACGCCTGCGCGACGCCGATTTTCAGGCGGTGTTGCCGATGCAGGGCAAACCGCTGAACGCCATCAAGGCCAGTTCCCGAAAAGTCGCCGGCTATCCGCTTTTCGCCAAACTGGCCGACGCCCTGGGAACCGGAGTTGGCGACGATTTTCACCTTGCGGCCGTCCGTTACCACAGAATCCTGCTGTTGTTCGACCCGGACGCCGACGGCATTCACTGCGGGGCCCTGATGGCGATGTACTTCTACCGCTGGATGCCCGCCCTGATCGAAGCTGACCGGATCGAAATCGTTCGGGCGCCCGTCGCCGAGATTCAGACCGACAGGGCCCGGGCACCCGAATATCCGTTATCGGATGAAGAATTTCACATCATTTGCAACCGGGAACGCAGCGCGGGGAACCCCAACCTGCGCACCAGACATTTTCGGGGACTGGCTGGCATTGATGCAGAAATCCTTCTGCACTATTGCATTCGGCCGTCCTCGCGCCTGGCGTTTCCGCTAACGGCCGACGATGCCCGGGCCGCGATCGAAATTTTCTGTTGACAGGCGGTGCGCACGGAAATCCGTGTGGTGCGGCGATGGTGGGGGTGCACCGGGAAAGGTGGCGGACCGTTTGCCGCGTGTGGAGTCTGCATTCAGTGGGCGCGCGCCTCGGCCTCCAGTTGCTGGACCAGATCCCAGGGGAGGTTCAGCGCGGCGGCGAGGTCATGGAGATACTTCCGTTCCATCTCGTTTTCGGCGTCGACCACCAGCAGCGAAGTCAGATAGACTTCCGTTGCCGCGGCGGGCGAATCGGCCAGCCGGGCAACTTCGGTGACGTCCAGCGCGCGGCCGATTTCGCCCTGCAACAGACGGCGTTCCGTGTCGGGCAGTTCCAGCGTTGCGATCCGGTCGACAATCATCTGTTGTTCACGGCCATCGATATGTCCATCGGCGTGGGCGGCTGCGATCATGGCCCGAACCAGACTGATACTGCGCTGTTCTGCGTCGTGGCCGTCCAGTTCCCCCACGGGTTTGCCGGGATCGGATTCAGCGTCTGGCTGGTCGGCCTGCCATTTTTTGTAGGCCGCATAGCCGACGGCACCGATCGCTGCGACGCCCCCGATTTTCAGGAGCGGTCCCGCCAGCCGGCGTCCGGCCCGGGTCCCGACCAGCAGGGCCAGCAACCCGCCCGCTGCAGCACCCGTGCCCAGATGGGCCAGAGCCTGGTCGCGCTGGGGTCCTGATTCGGGAATGTTGATCCCCTGCTCTGCCATTTCGCGCCCGCGCTGCGCCATTTGCTGGCCGGACTGGAGAAGCTGTTCGAGAAATTCCCGGGCGGTCATGGCGAGATCCTGCGGATGGAAAAAAAACGGGGCAACGCCCTGATTTTAGGCGATTCGGCGAGAAAAAGAAAACGACCACGAAAACCAACAGGCCGAGGGCGAATAACTGGTTCCCTCCGGGCCAGCGGCATTCGCAGCCATTCCCTGCCGAGGAACTCTCCTGCCATGGAGGTTCGATGACTCCGCCCGCAACACACGGCAATCGGTGGATGAATTCTTGCCGTACAATAGCTTCCAAGTCCGTCCATGGACTCGCCAGAAAATGATATCCACCGTATAGCTGGCAACTGTTCAACTGCCGCTCGCCCAAATAAAGTCGGCGGAAACGGGTATACGACGCGCGGCAGACCAAAACTAACCGGACAGCTCGCGCTGCACCGTTTCAAATTCAGGTGGAGCGGCGCAAGCCGCCCGCTGAGGATAGTATCTCATCGTCCATGAGTCTGACACCTGCAACGAGAACAGTTTGAAATGAAACAGAGGATGGGCTGGTTTTTGCTGGTTTTGTTGTGGACAGCCGGTTTGGTGTCGGCAATTTCGCTGTTGACGCTGACCAATCTTTATGGCGACAAAGTCCCGGTGCTGTTGTTGCCGGTGTTCGTGGCGGGAATCGCGTCGTTGGCGGTACTGGGCGGACTGCAATGCGGTTTGAGCCCCTTGGGATCGGGTAACCGGATCACGCGATTGCTTGTGATGATGGTGTTGTTTGGGGCAATTGGTATTGCAGGGGGCTGGGTGTATCAACTCTGCAAGACCAGTCATTGGGCGCACGATCAACTTTTTGCCAAACGATCCGTTCCATTACCTGGACATCGTGGTGAAATGGCGAGTCTGACGTTGGCTTTACAGGGATCGTTGGCGGGGTCGTTTCTGGCGGTTCTGTTGTTGGGCTGGATTTTCCGTCTCCGCTGGAAGTTGATGGCCGTCACCGCTGCACCACTGCCGGTCCAGTGGGGACTAAAGACGCAGCTGGTCTGGACGGCGTGCATCGGAATAATGCTGGGACTGGCTGCGTGGTTTCGAAAAGGGACGATCGTCGAACCGCTTGAGACTGGCGCGACAATGACCATCGCATCGTTCCTGATTTTCCTGTTTGTGGCCGGACCGATAGTGGCCTTGCTGTATCAGACGCGACATCCCAGAACATGGATTCTGTTTTTGCCACTTTTGCCTGTCGTGCTGCTGGTTGGAATATGCCTGGCGCTGACTGGCAAACGGTTGGGCAATCCATTTTGGGACCCGGTGAGTCGTCTGGTGGACATTCATGGAATTGAAGCAGCGAGTATTGCAGGCAGTCTGTTGCTTGTTTTTTCGATTGTGGGAACCGGTTTTCGGTTGCGGATGCCGGCCAAACGAGGAGAAGGCAGTCTGCGCGAAGGCCAGCCGGGGCACCGGCATGCCTTT
>JBGSVU010000642.1:0-2108 GCA_041752775.1 Pirellulaceae bacterium
CAGAATGCGCGTGGTCCGCTGGTATGGCGAGCCCGGGTTGCGGACGGCCGTGTCGGCCATCCAGGCTCATTCGAATCATCCGTTGGCGACGGCATTTGCACGCGAAGAGGATTGGAGCACGGAGGGAGGCAGAAACAGGCCTACCACCGGTGTAGCGACCGCTGTGGAGACGACAGGTGTGGTGGCGACCGACGTGCGCCAGTTGACCGGACTGGGGATCGAGGGAACGGTTGAAGGCCTGCGATACCGGATAGGTAGCGAGCGCTGGATGGAACTGGCCGGTGTGGCTATGGATCAGCACCTGATGGACGCGGCGGCGGAGATTGTCGCCGCGGGGCTGTCGCCGGTTTTTGTGGCCGACAACGAGCGGGTCCGCGCGGTGGCTGGCGCAGGTGATCCGGTGCGAGCAGAAGCGGCGGGTCTGGTCGCGTGGTTGAAAAATGCCGGATGGCAAGTCGGCATTCTGTCGGGCGATCATCCGGTGACCGTACAAAGTGTGGCGCGGCAAATCGGGATCCGTCCGGAGATGGCAAAAAGCCGCCTGAGTCCGGAAGAGAAAGTACGCTTCGTGCGGGACGGTGCCGACGACGGCCCTGCGGTGATGGTCGGGGACGGAGTCAACGACAGCCCGGCCCTCGCGGCAGCAGATGTCGGCATCGCTGTTCATTCAGGAGCCCATGCCAGTCTGCAGGCGGCGCCAGTCTGGTTGGCCCGCAGCGGGATTGGCGAGATCACCGACCTGATAGCGGCCAGTCGCAGCACGATGCGAACGGTTCGGCGGGCCGTCATTGCTTCGCTTTGTTACAACGTCGTCGCGGTTGTGCTGGCGGCGGCGGGGTGGATTCACCCGCTAGTCGCCGCCGCCCTGATGCCGCTCAGTTCCCTGACGGTCGTGGCGCTGGCAGTGGGCGGAAACCGGGTCGGAAAACGGGAGAAAAACGCTGGCGGGAGTTGAAGCGGGAATCCCGGGCCAGCCAGGTTTCGGAGACTTGCGTCCCAAAGGTGGGCAGGCACCGGACAGGGCGAAAAGGTTTGGCCCCCGGTATGGGCAGACTTTTGATCTTTTCGAGATGTGGCTGAATCAACAGGAGTTCATTAGACTGGTAGTTGTCGATCGCACGCGGGTGTCCATCCCCCTGCCGGTTGCGCTGCCTGTTTTGCACCCCACCGTTTTTTGAATCCAGTCCATGAACCAGCCTGAACCATCCGGAGGCATCGCCGAATCCGATTCTGGGCATTCAAAACCGTTGACGCGACAGGAGCTGGCCCGGCTGGACGAATCGGTTTCCACTGAGGAACTGGAGCGACAGGTCGAATCGACACTGGACAATTTTGAAGCCCGATTACATGAACAGCATCCCGGATTGTGGTGGATCACCTTGTTGCTGCCTCCCGGGTTGATCCTCGGTGCACTGGTCACGGTGACCGTGACCCAGGGATGGTTGTTCACGGCCAAGTTGCTGGGTGCGGCAGCGGCGACTTTTTTTTTGCTGGGCCGGCTGGTCATTTTGATGGGCAAGCAGGGCGAACTGGACTGGGATTTTCTGACTCCCTTTGAGTTGTTCGTGATGGTCAGCTACATGGACCTCGCGGCGGCGCTGCTGGTGGCCTTTCATGTGGGCGTGCTGTTCCATTTGCCGTGGATCGGGAAACGGGCGGCGTCGCTGGTTGAAGACGCGCGGTTCGTGCTGGACAAAATGCCCTGGATGCACAACGCCGCCTTTGTCGGACTGACTCTGTTCGTGGCCTTTCCGCTGGCCGCGACTGGTGCAATTGGCGGGTCCATTTTGGGGACACTGCTGGGGCTGGGCCGAACCCGGGTTTTTGTGGCCACGATTTCGGGTTGTCTGATTGGCAACTGGACGCTTTTAAAAGCCTCCGAACTGATTCGTCCCATTGCGGAAAATCCCTGGTTCAAATACTCCAGCCTGGTGGTGATCGTCGCGTTACTGGTACTGATGGAATTCCGCTATCGCGCCAGCAAAAAGAAGTACCACGAATTGCACAAATGAAACTGGTGGCATGCGGGACCGGCGAATCGCGTGTTTCAGTGTCCGTTTTTTGCATTCGGCATCGGTCGCATCGCCGCAGGGTACCGCCAGCTGACC
>JBGSVU010000643.1:0-5059 GCA_041752775.1 Pirellulaceae bacterium
ATCGACGGGCTGGCCCCGCAGTGGAGCAGGTGTGTGCGGAAGCGTCAGGCAATAAAGACCCAGTGCCAGGGAACTGATCGCGGCAACGCGAAAAATCATGAAACTGGCACTCCAGCCCATTCCACCAATAAAGAGACCTGCTGCGATCCAGCCGATGGTTCCCCAAACACGAATTGCCGGGAATTTGTTCTGGTTGGAAATATGCGAGAAAGCAATCGTGTTTCCCAGACCAAGTGTGGGCATGTAACACAACATGTATGCCAAAATCATCCAGGTCAGCAAATGACCCTGCGACGACCCCTGTTCTGCGATCCCGCCAATAAAATACATGATCGCGCTTCCAACGATCATCAACACGCCAAAGACAAGCTGCGATGGAAAAAACCGGTCGGCAATCAAACCCAAAAAAAGCGGTGCGAAAATTGCCGCAATCGGAGCACAGATATATGCGGACCCGATAAAGTCCTTGAGCGACGGGTCCATGGCCTGATTCAGCGTCGCAAACCAGGTTCCCCAAGTAAAAAACTGCAGGAACATCATCATGGACATGCGGGGAATCACAAGAATCCGGGAGTCGTGCTGGTCGATCATGAACGATGATCCTTAATCACATTCTGGAAAACGTGGAGCCAGTCGTCTGAACCTCTGGCAGGGTCAGCCCAAACCTGGAAAAATGGCGAGCCAGCATTCTAGTCGGCGATGCGGGATTGTTGAACAAGCCTGAATCCACGCCTCGCCTGCGGCCCCCGGTCGCTCACACATCCACCGGGCAGTTGCGGCTGACAATCCCGCCGAGCACGTCGTGCAACAGGCCGTTCGTGGCCAGCACCGATGTCCGCTTCAGCGTGAGTGTCTCCAGACGGCAGTCGCTCACCCGGCCGCCAGCCTCGGTCACGAACAACATCCCGGCCGCAAAATCCCAGGGCGAGAGGGTGTACTCGAAATACCCACCAAAACGTCCCAGTCCGACGTTCACAAGATCCAGTGCCGCCGATCCAAAACGACGGACACCCAGCACGTTGGCTTCGAAAATCTGCCCGATGGACTGCAACGTGGCTCGCATCATCGCGCCCCGGTCGTAGTAAAAACCGACGCCCACCATCGACTGGGCAAGCGACTGACTGCGGGAGACGTGCACCCGTTTTCCGTTGTGCCAGGCCCCCTGTCCCTGAACCGCCACAAACCAGTCATCCCGAATTGGGTCGATCACGATCCCCAGTGCCGGCCTGCCGTTGCGACAACAGGCGATTGAAATGGAAAATTGCGGGATGCCATGGGCAAAGTTGTTGGTTCCGTCCAGCGGATCGATGACCCACGTGAACTCCGATTCTCCGCCCAAATCGCCGTTCGGTCCCCCATCGTTCCCGGAATGGCCATCCCTGTCACCGACCGTGTGACCGGATTCCTCGGCAAGGATTCCGTCGGCTGGAAACTCCGATCGAACAATTTCAAGAATCGCCCGTTCGGCTTCGAGATCGGCAACCGTGACCAGTCCCTCGGCCCCCGTGACGCCCGCTTTGGTCGTTGTCGCAGCGCCCGGGACGTGGGAACTGAAATGCCGCAGCAGGATTCCGGCAGCGGCCCCGCCCATCCGGAACGCTGCCTGGAACCGGGCAGAAAGAGCCTCAGGCAAACTGGAACTGATCTCGCGCAACATGGTGAACAGACCCCCAAATCGTGAACTTATCGCCGGGTGGGAAACCTGGCTCCGACATCGTTGCTCCAATCGTCCAGCAACCGGCCCAATTCAGACTTGAGTTCCGCGCTGGCTGCGCCCAGATCGTTACTTTCACCAATGTCATCGGCCAGGTTGTACAACTCACGGCGGTTGTCTTCAAAAAAATGAATCAGTTTCCAGTCGCCACGCCGCACAGCCGCGGAGGGGCTGCCGCCCTGGTTGCCGTAATGGGGATAATGCCAGAACAGGGGTCGGTCCCGACTCAACCTGTCGTCCTGAACTGTTTTCAAAATCGAAACGCCATCAACGGGATTGGACAGGTCGGGCCGGAGCGACGCGAACTCGAGCGCTGTGGGGAAAATGTCATTGCTGTTGACGGGGACTTCCGACGTTGAACCGGGTTGCAGATTGTTTCCGGGTGCCCGCACGATCATCGGGACACGGATTCCCCCTTCGTACATCCATCCTTTTCCGGCACGGAGCGGCAAATTGCTGGTTGGGTGGCCTTCGCTCGTCGACAGCCCGCCATTGTCGCTGGTAAAAATCACGAGCGTATTCTCCGCCAGCCCCAGTTCGTCCAGCGTCTCCAGCACGCGACCGGCCGCAGCGTCCATCGATTCGACCATACCGGCGTAAACCGCGTGCTCCTGAACCTGGCGGACCTGCCGGCCATCGCGCTGGACAAAAATCGGGCGGTCGAAACGGAGGACCTGTTTCTTCTGTTCGTATTTTTCTTTCAGCTCGGGCCGGGTCATCAGGGGCGTGTGGACCGCATAAAACGACAGCACCGCGAGGAAGGGCCGGTCGCGATGGTCGCGAATAAACCGAACGGTCTCGTCGGCCAGACGTTCGGGGAGGTATTCGCCTGCGGGCCCATCGGTCATCGATGGATTTCCGTAGGGCGAGAAAAAGTGATCGCCGCCGCGAGGATGGCCCCATTCGCAACCACCGATATTAACGTCGAAACCCTGACGCTGGGGATAATACGGTTCGCCGCCGAGGTGCCACTTCCCCGCAAAGAAGGTCGCATGGCCCGCCTCATGAAAGACTTCGGCCAGCGTTGTCTCCTCCAGTGCGAGTGATTCGCGATAGGGCGCTGGCAGCAGGGGTGTCTTGCGATTCCATTTTTCCGGCTGAGCCGCCCCGGCATAATCCGTCAACCCGTTTCGCTGCGGGTACCGGCCTGTCATGATGCTGACCAGGGTCGGCGAACAGACAGGACAGGTCGAATAGGCGCTGGTGAAGCGGACGGCGGACTGGGCAAAACGGTCGAGGTTCGGCGTTTCATAAAAACTGCTGCCGTAACACTGGAGGTCGGTCCATCCCAGATCGTCGGCCACAATCAATACGACATTTCGGACCGGGTCAGACTGGGCGCCGTGGGCATCGACCACCACAAACAGGAGCAGGAGCAAACCTGGCAGCATGGATGTCTGAATCAGCTGCGAACACGAAGACTGCATCCGGAAAATCCTTTCGTCCAGGGTTTGGATTTCGGTAGGGTACGATTTGGAAAAAGTTTTATTCCGCGAAAAAATCGTTTGGCTGCATCACAGGGCTGTTTTCCAAATACAATCATAGTCTTTGACTGCCGCGCGTTGTGCCGCGCGGAAAATACGGAGCGGGACGGATCCTGGACTGAAGGCGGCAGGACCCACCAGTGCCAGCAGCATCGAAACATTCCATTGAACCCGAAAGGGGAGCGGAGCCGCGCTGGCAGTGGTCCGTGTCACTGGCAACGGTCGTGGGTGTCTGGGGCTGGATTTTCTTCCCGGTTCTGGTCGGCGATCGCGCGGTCGGGTATCGGGATGCGGTGACTTTTTACTGGCCAGTCCAGGAGTGGGTCGTCGGGCAGATTCATGCGGGCGAGTCACCGCTCTGGTTGCCGCATGACATGGCCGGAATTCCCCTGGCGGGAGAAGGCAGTTCCGGGTTGTTTTATCCGTTCAAGGTATGGTTGCTGGTGCCGTGGGGCGGTTTTCTGTGGCGGTACAACATTTTTTTGGCGGGACATGTACTGCTGGCGGCGCTGGGCGCTGTTTGGGCAGCGCGAAAAATGGGGGGATCGGTGTTCGCCAGTTCCCTGGCGGGACTGACCTACGGGTTTGCCGGCCCGGTGCTGTTCCAGGTCACGAACCAGATCTTTCTGACTGGAGCCGCCTGGTTGCCGCTGGCCATTTTGGCGACGTGGCAGGCCGTGTTTGATCCTGAAAAAAAGACTGGTGTGCGTGATGCTATTCGCGCTGCCCTGTGGTTTTCGCTGGCCGTTTCCCTGATGGTTCTGGGGGGTGACATTCAACTGGGGTTTGTCACGATGCTGCTGGCGGGTGCGACCTCGTGGGGAATGGGGTGGCTGGAATGGCGCCAAAGGTCTGCCAGCCGGCGCGATTCGTCCGGTTTACACCCTGGAGTTGATCCGAACGTTCTCCACGGCAGTCGGCAACGGGTCCGGCTGCTGTTTCCCCTGTTTGCGGGCGGGTTAGTTTGTGGCATGTCGGCAATTCAGTTGTTGCCCGCCTGGAGCTTTTCGCGTTACAGCGAACGGACGACTTGGAACCGGCCGCGCACTGCGATGGAAGCTGCCAGCCATGTCTGGCAAAACGGATTGGCCGAAACTGGCAGCGCCCTGGGAAGTGTGATTGGCCCGCCTGCCGCCGGAACGCATCACGAGCATATTTATCAGTTCAGCCAGGCGCCCTGGACGCTGGTGGAGTGGTGCGTGCCAGGCATTTCGGGGACCCTGTGGCCCCGCAATACGCGCTGGATGGACCAGTTGCCGGGCGCCGACCGAATCTGGAACCTCTCGCTGTATCAAGGCGTCGCCGGATTTGTCCTGGCGGCGCTGTTTCTTTTTCGGCGTCGCGGGGCAACGGAAAAATGGTTGCTGTTGATGACGTTCTTTTTTGTGGCCGCTGCCTGGGGCTGGTATGGTCCTGGCTGGTTAATCCATGAAATCCTTTCGGCAACCGGGTATCGAAATTCACTGCCGGGGGTCGGGGCACCGCTGGGAGGCGTTTACTGGTTGCTGGTTACGTTTGTGCCTGGAATGGTGAGTTTTCGCTATCCGGCGAAATTGATGGTCTTTGCAAGTCTTGGCATTGCCCTGCTGGCAGGGCGTTCGCTGGATGAATTGTCGCGGCCGATTTGCTGCAGACGTCCGGCAATTCTGTTTCTGGGTGTGGCTGTATGTTCTGGACTGCTGGCGATTTCCGGTCTGCCAGGGAGCGCCGTTGAAATGATATCTGCCAGGGAAACCAGTTGGCTGGACGACCAGTATTTTGGGCCACCGAACCGCGAATTGGCTGTATCGCAGATCGTGGCGGGGTTGAAAGGAACGGCGCTCGCCTGCGGCATATGCGGTCTGGTTTTATGGATACGTTC
>JBGSVU010000644.1:0-9039 GCA_041752775.1 Pirellulaceae bacterium
ACCCAAACACCAAAGCCACCAACAGTGGCGTCCCCGGGCCAAGTCCCGGGCGCGGATGCAATTTGTTCTGCATGTTCATCGGTTTTCACCCATTTGGAATCTTTTCGGGGACTGGAAACTGGAGGATTCAGGCGTATTGTCCTGGACAGCCGGCTCAGGACTGCCTGCACAAAATTGTTGCGACTTGACCGGAGAGATCCCGTGGGCATCAGTTTAACCGGGGTTGCCAGGCGGGCGCAGATGTCCGGAGCAAATCCTTCTGCGGACGGGTTTTTTATTGAATTTCCAGGATTTTTCCGTTTTTTGCGTCCGGTTTGCCGACCACCTGCGTCAAGGGGGATGCAAACCCATTGCAACTCATGTTCGCGCACATTTCAGAACACCCGGGAGAAAACAGATGCCAGTCCCTCCATCGCCGGCCAGTATTCCGATGCCCCAGTTTCACTGGCTGTTTGTCAAACAGTCCAATATCAATTACACGAGAGTGCTTTCGGCGGTGAACAAATACTCAGGCCATTCCCTGATGACCCGGATTGGTGGACGCGTGAGACTTGCGACCCTGATTCTGGCGCAGCTGCGACCGTTTACTCCCCTGGTAACACTGGTGATCAACACCCACATCCTTGTTGCCCATACATCACCCATTCAACCCAGTGAACATGGGCTGTTGTCGGGCCTGCTGGTCAATGTTGTCGTCGATCTGACAAAGTGAACGGTAAACCGGGGCGGCTGGAAAACCTCCTCTTTCCACAGCGAGTGGAGTTGGCAGACACCGGAACCGTCGGCCCCGGCAACGTTGGTGCTTTTTTCTGCAGACGGCAGGGTGAGCTGTTGGCGTGCATTCTGATTCCGGCGATTTTCCCTGGTTGGCGTGAGCGAGTGCCGGATGGTGTGCATTTGTCTCCCGGTGCCACAGGCTGGTGACTGGTGGCGATCGACCCGAAGTTATGACAAATCCGCTCCAAAAAAAACGCTGACCGACTTCAGCAGGGGATCGATGGTTTTTTCCTGAATCTGGTGTGGGGGAGACCATGGGAACCAGCGAAATTCCGGGTGTTCGCTGACAATCACCGGATGGTCGCTGTCCAGCCAGCCCACGAACACGACCAGAGTCTTCCAGACCACGTCGGGACCATACCGTTTTTTTCGCAACTGGTAGCGGTGTTCGAAACGAAACCGGTCGTCCAGCCGAACCGCGCCGGCGGGCAGTCCGGTTTCTTCGCCCAGCTCTCGCAAGGCGCATTGAACTTCGGACTCGCCCGGGTCAACATGGCCTTTGGGCAAGTCCCACCGGTCGACGTGTCGCATCAGCAGGAATTCCAGTTGGGGCTGCTTTCTGAATACCAGCACACCACAGGATACAATTGCGTCCAAGACCCGGCTCCCTCAAATCCCATCAACACCGATTCGGATTTCGCATTCACCATGCGGTGATCCGCAACGCAATATCCTAGCAGAACAGAGAACGATGAAAATCTACACGCGTGGAGGAGACCAGGGGGAAACCGGTTTGCTGGGCGGGGTTCGCGTTTCAAAACACGATTTGGCCATTCAGGCCTGTGGCGACCTGGACGAGACCTGCGCAACCATCGGCGTCGCGCTCGCCTGCGGACTTTCGCCCGCGGCGGCCGCGGCATTGCAACAGGTTCAACAGGATCTGTTCGTGATTGGATCGCACGTCGCAGCGGTACAGGGCACAGCGCGGCCGCTACCCCGGCTGGCGGCCACCCGGATTGCCGAGCTCGAAGGAATGATCGACGCGACTGAGGGACAGCTGGAACCGATGACGGCTTTTATATTGCCGGGCGGAGCGGCGGGCGGGGCAAGTCTGCACCTGGCCCGAACGGTATGCCGCCGGGCAGAACGCACTCTGGTCGGGTTGATGCAGTCTCATCCCGACAGTGCCCTGTTGCCGGTGGATCTGGTTTACCTCAACCGGCTTTCGGATTTGCTGTTTGTGATGGCGCGGAACGAGAACCGGATGGCGGGCGATAATGAAGTTCGCTGGCTGCCGGGAGCGGTCGCTGTCGATGGGGAAAAAGTGGAGGGTTGAGGCGTTTCGGACGGGATCCCGTGGCGTCCAGTTCGTCAGCATTCGCGGGATGGCTGGAAACCGCCCCATTCGTGGTGGTTTAAGGTTGGCTGCAGTCCGGAGGGTCGCTGGCGGGGCCGGATATTCGCTTTTGCCGCGCGATCAGTTACATTGGTCGGGCGGCAGAACCTGCCTCTGGCCTGTCCCTTGCGCTGTCCGGGCAAATGAATGTCCCGACGTGAACCGGAAAATAGAATATGAAGAAAATTGAAGCCATTATTCGCCATTTCAAACTGGAAGATATCAAGACATCGCTGATCGAGGCGGGTGCCGAAGGGATGACAATCACCGAAGTCAAGGGCTTTGGTCGCCAGAAGGGTCACACCGAGATGTATCGCGGCAACGAATACGCCATTGATTTTATCCCCAAGGTCAAAGTCGAAGTGGTCGTGCCCGACGAGAACCTCAAGGTCATCATCGACACGATCATCTCCAAGGCCCAAACCGGCCAGATGGGCGACGGCAAGATTTTTGTCTCCACACTCGACGAAGTCATCCGCATTCGAACCGGTGAAACGGGCAACGACGCGATTTGATTCGTTTTTCCGTTTTTAACCCTCACGGCATTCCGCCAGTCCTGCGATGAGCACGCCGCCGATTTCAGGAATTCGCCAGCCGGTGTTGCAGGCCCGCGAAACCTGGAATCACCAGCGAAAAGCCATCCGCCAGCTGCACGACGAAGGGGCGGCGGGAAAACAGACCACCCGGGCGCTTTCCGACCTGCTCGACCAGATCGTCCTCGAACTGCATCGGGCCGCGCTCGGGGATCTGGGAACCCGGCTGGACGACAGCATCACGCTGGTCATGCACGGAGGATGCGGTCGCCAGGAGTTTTCACCGTTCTCGGACGTCGACCTGATGATTCTGTATCAGGGGTCGATGACCGCTCCGCTGGAAGAGTACTCGCGGCGGATCATCCAGGACATCAATGACGTGGGACTGCGAATCGGCAACTCGTTGCGGACCCCGCGGGAGGCCTGTACGATGGCAACGCACGACGCGCAGGTTTTTTCTTCGCTGGCCGAGTCGCGGTACCTCGCCGGCAACAACGATCTTTTCACGAGTTTTCTTTCCCGTCTCCAGCGGATTGCGCAGAAGCGGCACACCGGGCTGGTTCAGGGGATCCTCGCCGCCCGCGCCGTGGAACGCAACCAGTTCGGAGAGACGGTTTACCTGCTGCGACCGAATATCAAACGCAGCCCTGGCGATTTGCGCGACGTCCATCTGATTCGCTGGCTGGGATTTGTCCGCTTTGGGCAACCTTCGATCGATTCGCTGGTCGATCGCCGCGCGCTGACGGCCAACGATGCGGCCCAGCTGCACACGGCGAACGATTTTCTGTTGCGCCTCCGCTGTGACCTGCATTTTCATGCGGGGCGAACGCAGGACCAGCTGGGACGGAACGAACAGGTCCGGATTGCGCAGAAGTTTGGTTATCAGGGCACCGAAAGTGTCCTGCCGGTCGAAGCGATGATGCAGGATTACTTTCGGCTGACCAGCCAGGTGCGTTATCTGTCCGAGCAGTTTTCCGCCGCGACCCTGAACCGGACGACGCTGACCCAGTCGATGCTGGCGCCGCTGATGACCCGGCAGATTGACGGGATCTTCCGCATGGGGCCGACCCGAATCGGTGTGGACCCGGAACGTTGCCCTGAGGTCTGCGGAAACATCCAGCAGATCCTGCGGCTGATGCAGCTGGCCGTTTTGCATAACAAGTCGATCGAGCAGGAAACCTGGCTGGCGATTCGCGAAGCCATGTCGCGGGATGACGTGGTCTGTTCGCAGGATGACGCCAACCAGTTCTGGGCACTGCTGGGCAATTCGCACCGCCTCGCGGAAACACTGCAGATGCTGCACGAAATGCACGTTCTGGAAAAAATCATTCCCGACTTCAGCCATGCCCGCGGCCTGCTGCAGTTCAACGAGTACCATCATTACACGGTGGACGAACATTCCCTGCGGGCCGTTCATATCTGTACGGAATTCGAAAACGATGAGGGCACACCGGGCAAAGTCTATCGCCAGCTGCGCGAACGGCAGGTGCTGCACCTGGCGCTGTTGCTGCATGACCTCGGCAAAGGCTATCCGGTCGAACACTGTGAAGTCGGGCGGGAGATTGCGATCCGGATCTGTCAGCGGCTGGGGATGGACAGCGATGATGCCGAGAACGTGCGCTTTCTGGTGCACAATCATTTGATGATGAGCCATATTGCCTTTCACCGCGACATCAGCGACCAGTCGATGGTGGCCGAGTTTGCGGCCAATGTCGGATCGATCCAGCTGCTGTCGATGCTGTTTCTGTTGACCTGGTCTGACATTTCCGCGGTCGGCCCCGGCATGATGACTCCCTGGAAAAGCGAACTGCTGACGACGCTGTACACGACCGCGCACGACCAGATGACCGGACAGTCGCTGAACGAAAAGTCGCGGCTGGGGCAGCAGTCGGTGTTTCAGCGGATTGCCGACACATCCAGCGATCCGGCCGAGCGCGAATGGTTGCTGGAACGCGCCAGCAGTCTGCCGTGGAATTACTGTTCCGAGCATGAACCCGAAATGATCGCCGAACGCCTGTTGATGATGCGCGATGCGGCGCCTGCGGAAATTTTCACTTTTATCAACCCGGTGGCCAGTACCGGCCAGCAGGAGCTGAGCATCGCCAAACGCGAAAAAATCCGCTCGGGGATTTTTTACAAGGTCACGGGAATGCTGGCCAGCCAGGGGTTGCGGGTCAAGGCGGCGGAAATCAAGCCGCTGGGACAGTCGCTGCTGTGGTACTGGTTTCGGTTTGATGATGCCGATTTTTCGGAAAGCCCGGAAAGCCGTCTGGAAGAAATTCGCGTCCGGGCCAGCGAAATCGCCAGCGGAGCCGAAATCCAGACGCCCCGCTTCCGGTCACTCTGGAACGACCGGATCACGCCGGCGGTCCGGGTTTCGCTGCCCGAGATCCGGGTTGAGATCGACAACCAGACCGTCGACAATGCCACAATCATTGACGTGTTTGCCTACAACCGGCTGGGCTTGCTCTATACAATATCGCGAAAGATCTATTTGCTGGGGCTGGACGTTCGCTTTGCCCGCATCAGTACCTGGGGGCATCAGGTGCTGGATGTTTTTTATGTGACCGACAGCAAGGGGCAAAAATTGCGTGACCGGTTGCGGCTGAATACGATTCGACTGGAGTTGCTGGAGGAAGTCGAAAATTTTCTGTCGGACCGGGACCGGGACAGTTCCTGACCCGGCCGGCTGAAACCTTTCTCATCCCGGCGTCCACACCATCCTGCGAAACTTTTCATGGCACATTCCACAGCCGACATTTCCCATCATGATGCCGCCGGGGCCGGGCGTCCGCGCCGCGGGATTCGCCCGGGTACCTCGATGACGCTGCTGTTTTTCGCGGCGATTTTTGGCGTTCCGATGCTGGCTTTTTGGGGCCGCGAGGAACTCCGGCTGTGGCAATTCGCTGCTGCGGCACGGGCCACGAGCCATCAGGCGACAGAATCGCGGCTGGTGGAAATGTCGAAAATTGCCGAACGGATGCCCGACAATGTCGCCGTGCAACAGGTTCTGGCCAACAGCCTGATTGGGATGCAGCAATATGCACGGGCGGTCGATGTGGCCGCCGCGTTGTACGCCCGGTCGGCGGAGCGGTTTCAGACGAATGGACACAGCCCGGATGAATATTTGGCCTCCGGTCTGTTGTATGTCCGTACGCTGAATGCGGCGGGAAATCGAACCGGGGGGCTGGTCGAGCTGGAACAGGTCGATCTCGAACTGCAACGGCGGGATTTTCTCCAGCCTGGACAGATGGCCAACGATCTGGCTTATCAAAGTGCACTGGCAAACAGTCGTCTCGTGCACCATCTGGATCCGCTGAAAGGCTATTTTCAGGACATTCAGAATTCACAGCCTTTTGGAAAGGTTGACGCGTTGACAATGCCCTGTCGGGTTGCTCTCGCGGCGGCCCTGATGTCGCTGCACACCGGACAGGTCAAGCTGATTCTGCCGGAGCTCAGTCGACAGATTGAACAGCATCAGGCCGTAACGGAAGAACTGGACCGGGCGATCATCCGGCACCATTTGAACCGGAACTCGCCGTTGTCCGCACCGGAAAATTCTTTGGGCTCCGGTTCCCTGCACGTTCAGGATGGCGGCAGCGTGTCAGTCAGTCATCCGGACGTCAAACTCGACAGCGTGCCTCTGGAGATGTTGCGCAAACAGACCGCGCTGTTGTTGCTGGTTCGGGCGCTCTGTCTGGACCAGGACGACCAGACCGTTTCGGAGGAGCAGTCGCTGCGCGACCGCTTTGCAGTTCGCGACATGGGTTTCGACGAACAGGTTTTGATTGGGGAATTGCCGGAACTGCGAATTTGTACCGAAAACGCGCTGATGGGATCGGCACTGCTCGATACGCGGGGTTACGTCTTTTTCCGTCTGGGTGAATTCGCTACGGCTCTGCCGGAACTGGATTTGTCCTGCAACGCCCTGGTGACTGCCGACCAGCTGATTGCCGGGCAACTGGGACCGAGCCCCCAGGATCCGCGGGATCCGGTCAAGGCCGCCGGAGAACGGAAACAGACTCTTGCGACGTTGTACCTGCATCGCGCCGAGTGTTTGCGGGCTGCCGGTCAGGAGTTGGCCGCCGAAGCGGACTTCGCCAGAATCCGTGCGCTCGGGTTCGAGCCCGATGACCCCACGCTGTTCTGACGCGGGAGCGGGAAAACTCCGGGGCAGAAAAAAAACAACACCAGAGGGCTTGCGCCGGGCTGGCCCCTTCCGCTACAGCGACCGAACACCGGAGGGCTTGCGTACATTCGCTGTAGCGAATCTGTTCAGGTTCCGCGGCGGTTGCCGTACCACTCGATGTGCTTGCGTGGACAGGTCCGGAACCCATGCCTGAGGGCAAGGGGTTCCAGCCAGAGCATGCGTTGCGCAAGTGCAGCGGAATCGATTCCCTCGGGCATCAGCAGCACCCGGTCACGAGGAACATCGGGAAGCTGATCGAGCAACTGGCATATTTCTTCCAGATCCGCCGGATCAGCCATGACAAATTTCAGTTGAAAATTCCACCCTCCGACCAGCGACCGCAAAACGGGCACGTTGATTCGCGACTGCTCGTGTCGGCGGGACCAGTCCCCTCCCCTTTCAACCGAAGGCGTGGAGTTGGACAGCTTGGGGCTGATCGACATCAAGTCGCATTGCACGTCGCGCAGAATTGTGCCCGCGGTTTCAATGGTGATGTGCCGCTGCAAATCATGAATTCGACGGGTCAGAGAGACGATCTCACCGGGCAACATCGGTTCGCCGCCCGTAATGACAACGTGCTGGTCGGTGAAATTTTCGACCTGTTCGGCAATCCAGTCGACGGACCGGAGGGTCCCTTCGGGTTCCCACGAGGTGAACGGCGTGTCGCAAAACTGGCAGCGCAAATTGCAGCCACTGGTCCGCACAAACACACTGGGCGTGCCGGTCAAAAGGCCTTCACCCTGTTTCGAGCTGTAAATTTCCGCAATTTTCAAGCAACGTACCGGTTCTGGATCCCAATGCCGGATCGGTGGTCTGTAAGGCGTTCGGCGGATGAGTTCTTGCCGTACGATGGACTTCCAGTTCCGTCAGGGAAACGACGGACAAGGATGTCCTTCGTACCGGTGGAAACTGTTCAACTGCCGCTCGCCTGGGGTCAGGACCGCAGGTACTCAAAACCTGCCCGCGGATCCCGTTTCATCAGACTCGCGGCAAGTTCGTCACCGGGAATCTGGTTGTCAGCGCAGTTCCAGCGGATTTCCCGGCCCAGTCGTGAACTGATCGATGCGAGGTGACAGACGTTCATGACCTGCACATGCGAGAACACGTCGCTGACCGGCAAACCGCCATCGGCAATACAGCGATAGAAGTTGGCCTTGTGGGCCTCATGCGGTTTGCCTTTGTAAAGTTCGCTGACCTGTTCGTCGCCGAACTGGCCATCGTCCCAGTTTTCCTCGATCGGCAGTCCTTCGATTTTCTCACGGTTGACAAAAATCCGGCCTTTGGATCCCTCGAACAGGATTCCGTTGCGCCCGCGGCTGGTGATATGCATTTCCAGCCCGTCTTCGTACTTGCACACAACGTTGAAATCGTGGGACGTATTGTATCTGTCATCGACGGCCGGCATCCCGTCGCGCAGCTCGACCGGGTGTTTGGAATCGCTGCCGTCGATCGTCACGGGGCCATGTCCCGGATGTTGCCGGTCGGCGGCCCAGGTCGCGATATCGACATGATGCGCACCCCAGTCGGTAAACTTTCCGCCGGAGTATTCGTACCACCAGCGAAATTCGTAATGGCAACGTTTTTCCCGATAGTCAACTTTGGGAGCCGGCCCCAGCCAGCGGTCCCAGTTCAGTTCCGGCGGCGGGGTTTCGACCGCGAACGGTCCGCCCGTCGGGCTGCCGTCGATGCCAACGGTCATTTTTTTCAAATCACCGATCAGCCCGCGTCGCACGAGGTTGACTGCCCGCAGGAACCGGCCCCGGTCGCTGCGCTGCTGGGTTCCGATAAAAAAGACGAGGTTGGAGTGTTTTTCACAGGCCGCGCGAATCAGCTGGCCTTCTTCCAGCGTCAGCGTCAGCGGTTTCTGGCAAAAAACGTGTTTGCCGGCAGCGAGCGCCTCAAGGGCAATTTTCACGTGCCAGTGATCCGGGGTCACAATACTGACAACGTCGATGTCGTTGCGTTCCAGAATCTCGCGATAGTCCGTAGTTCGGTCGCATTTTTCGTTACCAATGTTTTCGTCTTTCCAGGCAGCATCGACGCGGCGGGAATCGACATCACAGACGGCCACAATATTGCCATAGTTGCGGTGGTCGCGGGCATCGCCACTGCCCATGCTGCCCACACCGATGCAGCCCACATTAGGCCGGTCGTTCGGGCTGCGGTTCAGCGCAGCCGGTGCCGACCAGGCGTGGCGCGGCGCC
>JBGSVU010000645.1:0-2210 GCA_041752775.1 Pirellulaceae bacterium
GGAATCGGTGCGGGTGCTGGAGTCGCCGCGCTGGCGATGTTCCACTGCGTCTGGTCCTGTTTCGGTTGCAGGGCCTCTTGCAGCAACTCCATGGCCAGGTTGTCAAGTTCGCTGTTGGCGACCTGTTCGTCACCGGGTTGGGGCGGTGGAATACCTTCTGCTGCTTCCACCTGGAGCGCGTTGAGTGGATCGGGAGCCGCCGGGGATTCCGCCCGTCCTGATTCAATCGGTGTCGGTGTTACCAGATCAGGCAATACAGGATGTGACAGTGCCGATTCAGTCAGGAGCGGCGCAACCGGAGGCGTGGTTTCGTCGGGCTGGAGTTCGGGAAATTCCGGCGCGTCGGACTCGATCGGCCGCGGTGCAGCAGTGGAGTCGCCTGTCAAATCGGGCAACACCGGGCCGACCCGCTGAATAACAAGTTCAGTTTCGATTTCGGGTCGGGACAGTTCCGGGATGGAGACTTCGGGGATCGCGGCGGAAAAATCTTCCCACGGCCGCGCGTTTTCCGATTCGGGACCGGACGCCTCTTCGTCGCCAGTTTCGCTGGTAAACTCGGCCTCTTCATAATCCAGAACATTGATCGATGCGACCTCGCCTCCGAGAACACCAACCGGATGCGAGATCAGGATTCGGCTGGCCATCGCAACCAGCAACAGATGCGCCATGACGCTCAAACCGACACAGGTCGCCACGGGCCGTTGCTGGCCAAAACGGGTGTAGGCGAGTACCAAGGCGGAGAAAAACAGAAAAACCAGAAACGCAGTTCCCCAGACCACGACCGAACCACTGGCCATCTGGCCTGCCAGCCATTGCCACGAGTCGTCGAGGATCTGAAAAAACGAATTCATGGATCAGGTCTGCTAATTGGTCCGCATGAAAGTGACAGCAAAATGGAAGCGGCTCAGCGGGTGCAGCGCTGCACTACTGACCGGCAGGGCTCAAGCCGAACCCCGTGACCCGGCGAACGCTCACCGCATCACGGCCCCCGCAGGTGCAGGCCGTACAGCAATATTCAGATCGGAAATCTCGGCCTGGCGGCACGTCGCGATCACGTCGGCCACATGCTGGTAAAAACTGTTGGAGTCCCCCCGCACCACCACGCCCAGTTTCTGGTACTGGGTCTTTCCGGCGACCAGGCGTTCTTTCAGCTGCGAGATCGAAACCGTTTCGTTGTCGATCGTGACGCTGCCATCGGAAGCGACATTGATCACCTTTTTCGGCGGCGGCGGAGTCAGGGTTGTGGCGCCCGAAACCTGCGGGACCTGCACAGCGATGTTCCGTTCTGATTCGTCCAGTTCGTTAAAACGGGTTCCCACCATGAAAAAAATGATCAACAGAAAAACGATGTCGATCAGCGGTGTCAGATTGATACCGGTATCGTCTTCGCGGCGTGTTTTGAGAGGCATCTTTGTTCGTTCCGAAAAAATTCACGGCACCACAGGA
The DNA here is from genome assembly GCA_041752775.1 of Pirellulaceae bacterium. Lineage (GTDB taxonomy): Bacteria > Planctomycetota > Planctomycetia > Pirellulales > Pirellulaceae > BJ22. Next base: position 1,447 of record JBGSVU010000645.1, read on the forward strand.
GCAGCGGGGACGTCGATCAGGCTGCTTTTTTGGTGCGGGACGGGCTGGAGGACCGGCTGGATTCAGGCATGGTCTCTGCGGAAATCATGCTGACCAGTTTGGATCCAAGCGAATCAATTTCCATGATGCGGCGCTCGACGACGCTGCTGAACCAGAGATAAAGAATGAGCGCGGGGATGGCCACCGACATTCCCGCCGCCGTCGTAACCAGCGCCGTGCTGATGCCCGCAGCCGTCATCGCTTTCTGGTCCGCCACAACGCCCGAGGCACTGGAAATCGCTTCGAAGGAATCGATCATTCCGAAGACGGTGCCCAGCAGTCCCAGCAGCGGACAGACTGTGGCAATGCCGTTGATCAGCCGCAAATAGCGTCGCAACTCGTTGGCGCTCCGTTCTCCCGCGTCCAGAATCGCCTGTTCGACTTCGACACCGCTGCGTCCCCATTTCTGGACGCCAGCCAGAAAAACCCGGGAGACCGGCGATTCATTTTTTTCACAGACGGCAACCGCCTGTTCGCGAGTCAGGTCGCCGCTGCGCAACTGTTCAAGAAACTTTTTGGCAAAAACCCCCGGGATAATCCGGCCACGGCGCAGCGCAATCACCCGTTCCAGCGAAAAAATCACCAGAATAAAAGAGCAGGCTGCGATCGGGATCATCAGGGGACCGCCCGACGCGAGGGCAGTGAACAGATTTCGTCCGCGCAGCGATTGGGGCTGAGGCGCAGAAGTCGGCGAAAGTTCCTGCGGAATTTCGTAACCATTGACC
>JBGSVU010000646.1:0-18458 GCA_041752775.1 Pirellulaceae bacterium
ACATAACGCCGGTCTTCACCATGCCCCCAGTTTCGCCAGAGCAGAAACAGGGACAGCCGCAGGCCCCAGACCGTGGTCATCCCGACCAGCAACCAGACGCGAACCGTGGCCGGCGAATTCAGCAGCGCCACCAGCCAGGCCGTCATCACAAAACCCAGACCCCAGAACGGATCGACGACGCTGGCATCGCGCCGAATCACGCTGACGATCCAGACCGCGAGCATCGCCAGCAGTATGGCGACGAGCGAAATGAGTAGTGTCTGAATCATGTGGTCTCCCTCTGTGCCTGTTCCAGCAGGTAGTGCGACACGAACCATTCATCGCCGCCGCCATGACCAAACAGTTCTGAACAGGCCAGAAAAAACATCCGCCAGCGATTCAGCCAGCGCCGCGCGTGGCGGGCACCATAGACTGATTTCAGTACCGGCAGAACTGCCGCGCGATTCGTATCGAGCCGTGCCAGCCAGGCCTCAGCCGTCTTCCGGTAATGCTGGCCGTTCCATTTCCACTGATTCACAACCTGCAGGTCGCGGGAAAAACGGTGCAACAGATTTTCCCCCGGCATGATTCCACCGGTGAAAAAATGACGCCCCATCCAGTTCGCCGCGCCGCCCGTTTCGAACGGATAAGTCAGCTCGCGATGACAGAAAATGTGAATGAACAGTTTTCCGGCCGGTTTCATCCAGCCCGAAATCCGCTTCAGCAACAATTCGTAGTTCCGCATGTGCTCGAACATTTCAACCGAAACCACGCGGTCAAACGTCCGTGGCGGCCATCCCCAGGTTGCCGGATCGAACGTGTTCATGTCCGCCGTGATGACCTGCAAATTGTCCAGGCCGCGATCGGATGCGGCGGCGAGAATGTGCCTGCGCTGAGGGGCTGAATTGGAAACCGCCGTGATCTGGCTGCGTGGATATTTTTCCGCCATCCAGAGCGACAGGGACCCCCATCCGCAACCCAGTTCGAGGATCTGCTGGCCGTCTGACAATCCGGCCCGCTGACAGGTGATCTGCAACGCCAATTCTTCGGCGCGGTCCAGTGTGGTCGCGGTGTCCGGCCAATAGCAGCAACTGTATTTCCGCCGGGCACCGAGGACATTGGTAAAAAATTCCGGGGGCACTTCATAATGCTGCTGGTTGGCTTTTCCGGGCAGCGGGGCTATCGGCTCCATGCTCATGGATTCAATAAAACGGTGGCTGGCGTCCGGCCCTTCCGCGCGGACCTGGCGAATCCGTTCAGCGCACAGCCGGCGGATGGCGCCTCGCGTGATCACGTCGGGCACCAGTCCCCATTCGACTGCTTCGATTCCAACTCCAGCCACACTCATCGTCAGTTCCCCGTTTCGCAGGTCGATCTGTCACTGGCCCAGGCGTCCGTCCGGACTGCGGTGTCGGGCGTTACCTTTGGGGCGACGGCCCGCTGGCCGATCCGGAGCGGATCACGGCGGCATTGCGGTTTGTCGAACTGGATCTGCATCACGCCGATGTGCCGTTCCTCAAAGGCCGCTTCGCAGTAGCACAGGTAATAGGTCCACAGCCGGATGAATTCTTCCGTATAACCGAGGCCCCGGACTGCATCCAGTTTTTCGCCGAATGTTCTCCGCCAGCGCCGCAGCGTCTCGGCGTAGTGCGGGGCAAAATCTTCGGCGTGAACAAATCGCAGATCGGAAGTCCTGCCGACCGATTTCAGAATCGCCGCCATCGATGGCAGGCATCCGCCCGGAAAAATGTAGCGCTGGATGAAGTCGACATTCTGGGTGTACCGGGCGTATCGGCTCTCCGGCATCACGATCGCCTGCACCAGCATCGATCCGTCGGGCTTCAGCAGCTCGCTGCACTTGCGAAAATAGGTGTCCAGATAGCGGTGCCCCACGGCTTCGATCATCTCAATCGACACCAGTTTGTCGAATTGCCCTTCCAGGTCGCGGTAATCCTGCTTCAGCAAACGCACCCGCTCCTGCAACTGCCGCGCGTGGACACGCCCCGTTGCTGCGTCGTACTGCTCCTGGGAAATTGTCGTGGTCGTTACCCGGCATCCGTACTCGGCTGCAGCGTGCACGGCCATCCCGCCCCAGCCGCTGCCGATTTCGATCAGGTGGTCTGCCGGTTTCAGCTCCAGCTTGCGGCAACAGCGGTCGATTTTTTCGAGCGACGCCTCATGCAGCGTGGACTCGGGCGCCGCAAAAATACCGCTGGAGTAGGCCAGAGTATCGTCCAGCCAGAGGCGAAAAAAATCATTGCCCAGATCGTAGTGGGTCCCAATGTTCTTGCGGCTGCCCGAGGGGGTGTTGTCGCGCAACCAGTGAAAAATCCGATGCGTGATTCCGGCAATTCGGGCCAGTCCCCGGTCCAGCGCATGCGAAGCGTCCATGTTGCGAATAAAAATCCGGAACAGTGAAGTCAGGTTGTCACAGTCCCAGTCGCCACGCACGTACGTTTCAGCCACCGACAGTTTTCCACCCAGCACGGTTTCACGAAAAAACCTGTTCCGGTGGATCCGGATCGAACAGTGCAAATCGTCCAGCTCACCAAACCTTGTGACTCCCCGCGAATCGTCCAGCGCGATTTCCCCGCGCGTCAGCCCTTTCAGCCGCCGGGTCAGAACCGACCGGGCCGCACCGTCGATCCATCCCGGAGGCCGTCCGGATCGCGTTTCAGAAATAGTCTGCGAACTCATTGAAAAAAACTCCTGTATGACCGGGGACCGACTTCAAGACAAACCGTTGGCCGATTTTCGGGGATGGGGCACGAAAGGGACCCGCTTCAGCCACAGTCGCAATGCCTGCCAGTAAATTCCGGTCGCAATCTGCAATGTCATCGCGGGATACCTCAGCAACATCCACGCCAGGCCCGGCCCGGTCACCGGACGGCGTCGGAGATTCAACTCGGCAAAAAACTTCTGCTCTCCGGCGGCGTGATTTTCAATGCGGACGTTAAGCTGTTCCGCAGGCGCGGACAGGCTCCAGTGGTATTCCATGTCCATTTCAAAAAATGGTGAAACATGAAACTCCTTGTCGTTCCGCGCAATAAAATCCGGCCCGCCACCGGATACTGGCCTCTGCTCCCGTACGTCCAGCACATAACAGTGCGTTTCGTTCCAGGGCGTGTTGCGGACTTCGGCGACCACCGCCTGAATACGCTGGCCCGGAGCGTCGAAACAGTAGAAAAAACTGACCGGATTGATCAGGAAACCGAGGTAGCGGAGTTGAGTCAGCAGGCGGACCGGTCCGTCCGGCCGCCATCCCGTGCGCGACTCGACCAGTTCCCGAACCGATTCGTCCAGCGGTTGACCGGGCGGACCCAAATGGTCACGCCGGCGAAACCATGCCAGGTTCGGCCAGCAGGCGGACCAGAGTATCCGTTTCCGGAACAGCGCCGGCAGTTCTTCCAGATCGAGATACAGCGCAAACATGCGAAAGCGGAACTGGTGAAGTACCGGCGACAGGCGCCGGTGCCCGACAACCCCCTCGTAAATACAGCTGTTCCAGGTCATCGGTTCAGACTCCCGGAACCGGCCGGCTGACTGGGCTCCGATGGTGTGGCCATCCGCAGTGCCTGAACCACAGCCATGGCGCTGTTCACGCCATCTTCGTGAAAACCATTCCCCCCGTAGGCCCCGCAGAACGATGAGCGGTTCTGGTTCAGCAACTCGCCGTGGCGCGACTGGGCCCGGGCACGCCCGGTTGTGAATACCGGGTGGTGATACACGGTTCGGTACAGGACCTGGCCCGGGTCGATTCGGGACTCGTCATTCAGCGTAACGCAAAAAGTCTGCGGGGCCTTCAACCCCTGCAACAGGTTCATATTGTAGGTCACACTGGCCGGTGCCGAATCGTTACCGTCCAGCAAAAAGTTCCAGCTCGCCCAGGCCCGGCGACTTCCGGGCAACAGGCTTTGGTCCGTATGGAGAATCGCAACGTTGCGGCTGTACGGAAACGCACCCAACAACTCGCGTTCGACCGGCGTCGCATCCTCGCCCAGAATGCGCAGGGCCTGGTCGCTGTGGCAGGCAAAGACCACATGATCAAACACCCCTGCGGCGCCCGAAGCGACGGCGATGGCGACTCCGCCGGATGACCGTCGAACCTGCTCGACCGGAGTGGACAGCCGGATCCGGTTGCCCAGCTTTCGCAAAATCGCCCTGACATACGTCCGGGATCCCCCCTCAACCACTCGCCAGGTCGGGCGGTTGCGGATGTTCAACAGACCATGATTTCGAAAGAACTCGGCGACAAAGCGAACGGGAAAACCGGCAAAGACACCGACAGGGCAGGACCAGATGGCGGCACCCATCGGCAACAGGTAGTTTTGCGCAAACATTCGCGAGTATTTCCCCTGCTTCAGAAAATCGGCGACCGTCAGCGTCTCGTCGTTCCCGGCCAGCAATTCCGGTGCGCTGCGATTGAAGCGCAGAATCTCCAGCAGCATCCGGCAGAAATCCGGCCGGAACAGGTTCCTGCGCTGGGCAAACAGCGTGTTCAGCGAATGGCCGTTGTATTCGAGACCACTTTTTTCGTCCCGCACACTGAAGCTCATTGTGGTGGGGCGCGATGCGACGCCCAGCTCGTCGAGCAGGCGGATAAAATTTGGATAGGTCCGGTCGTTAAACACGATGAAGCCGGTGTCGATCGCGTACTTCCCGCCGCCGGACGCAACATCCACGGTGTGGGTGTGACCGCCGGCACAGGCACTGCTTTCAAACAGGGTCACGTCGTGTTCGGACTGCAGGCGCAATCCCGCCACCAAACCCGAAATTCCCGCACCAATGATCGCGACTTTCATCTGCTTGCAAGCCCAGTGTTTCGTTCATATCGTTCATCGGCAGGGTATCGCCATGGTGGAGAGCCAGCAAGGCCACGCAGTCGGGGCCCCGCAGTCCGGTTTTTCCGCAATTCTCATTCCAGAAGAACTGCCCGACAGGCTGTTAACGTCCAGCCTTTGTCGGGTTTTTGTCGAGATTACGTCTGGAATCTCAAGGAACCTGGCGGCAGACTGAATTCGGTGGTCGTCAGGCACCGGCTATTTTTTGGGCCTTGACACTGGACCGCATCCGGCTGATAAAGACAACAGAAAAACATTCAGACCGTTCATTTTATTGTTCGATCCATGCTGCAACCGACCCAGCTCGTGTCGCCCAAACAAGTTGCGCGTGCGATTGGCGTCAGCGAATCGTCGCTGAAACGCTGGTGCGATCGGGGCTTGATCCGTACCGTCAGGACGGCTGGTGGTCACCGGAAAATGCAGATTGATGAGGTTCTGGCTTTTGTCCGGGACAACGACCATGGTCTGGTTTCGCCCGAGTTGCTTGGGTTGCCCCCGGTCAGCCACCTCGCCGATCTGGGGCTGGTTCGCGGCAAGGACCGACTGGTCGCGGCGTTGCTGGCGGGTGACGGGTTGCTCTCCCGGCAAATCGTGTTCGACCTGTTTCTGGCCCGGCATCCGGTGAGCGTTATTTTCGACGACGTGATTGCTGCGGCAGTTCATGCGATCGGTGACCGGTGGTACTGTCAGCAGGCCGACATCTACGAAGAACGACGGGCCTGCGAAATCACCCGGCGAATTGTTTTCGATTTGCGCCGGGCGCAGCGCGATCCATCCACGGACCAGGATGCGCTGGGAGGCACTCTCGAAGGCGACTGGTACGCGCTGCCCACCGCGATGGTGGAGTTGGTGCTGCGCGACGCCGGATACAACGCAGCGTCGCTGGGGAGTTCCATTCCTGCCGAATCAATGGTGCGGGCGATCGAGCGGCACGCGCCGGGAATTTTCTGGGTCAGCGTTTCGCATATTCGGGATGACAGCGATTTTGTGAAGGAATTCGCCAGGCTGTCCCGCGCCTGCGCGAAAGCGGGAACAGCCCTCGTGGTGGGCGGTCGGGCTCTCAGGCGTGAGCTGAGACAAAAAATGAAGTACGCCGCCTATTGTGACACCATGCAACAACTCGAATCATTCGCGAGGACATTGCTCGGATCGAAATCGGCAACGGGTTCCGTTAAGCGTGACCCGGATCGGCGGGTAACGCCGACTGAATCCAGTCGCGCCGCCACGGGCGACACAGAAAAACCAAAACCAAAACGCAAATCGAAATAAACCATGGCCCAACCGAATTACAGAAACTGCCTGCGGTCGATAGTGTGCCAGATCCTGTGCCCGGTGCTGGGGATGGTGTTGCTGGCACCGGTGTTTGTCTGGGGGCAGGAAACCGCCGCTGAACAAGGCACCGTTTTCAACTGGCCCCAGTGGCGTGGAAGCGGTCGGGATGGCATCCTGGTCGGCCAGCCGGAGTGGCCGGGCCGTCTGAACAGGGACAACCTGCAGGAGTCGTGGCGGGTCCCCCTGGGAGAAAGCTACTCGGGGCCGATCGTTTGCGGAACAATGGTCTACACGACGGAATCCAAAGACAAAAAGCAGGAAATTGTCCGGGCCTTTGACCGGAAGTCCGGCCAGCAGGTCTGGGAGACGGCCTGGGAAGGCGCCCTGTCGGTGCCGTTTTTTGCCAAGGCCAATGGCGACTGGATTCGCTCGACTCCAGCCTGCGACGGCGAGAGTCTGTTTGTTGCCGGGATGCGGGACGTGCTGGTTTGTCTGGACCTGAAAACGGGTGCGCAGCGGTGGCGGGTTGATTTTGTTGAAAAACTGTCGACTGCTGTTCCCGAATTTGGTTTCGTCTGTTCCCCGCTGGTCGATGGCGATTTTGTTTACGTCCAGGCCGGAGCAGCCGTCTGCAAGCTGAACAAGCGCGACGGAACCATCGTTTGGCGGACGCTGGAAGATGCGGGGGGAATGTGGGGAAGCGCCTTTTCCTCGCCGGTTTTTGCCACCCTCGACGGCCAGCGGCAGTTGCTGGTCCAGACCCGGCAGGATCTGGCCGCCATCGATGAAGAAACCGGCGCGATTCTGTGGAAACAGAAAATCGAAGCTTTTCGCGGCATGAATATCCTGACGCCGACGGTGGCGGGAAACTCGGTTTTCACCAGTGCCTACCAGGGCCGGTCACAGCTGTTCAGCGTTTCCAAATCTGATGCGAAGCCGGCGCTGTCGGCCGGTGAGGTCTGGTCGAATCGCTCGCGCGGTTACATGTCATCGCCCCTGGTCATCGACGGTCACATTTATTTGCACCTGCAGAACCAGCGGTTCACCTGTATTGACCTGGCTTCGGGTGAAACCACCTGGACTTCTGAACCGTTTGGCAAGTACTGGAGTCTGGTCGCCAACGGAAACAGAATCCTGGCACTCGACGAAACGGGCGAGTTGCTGCTGATGGGTGCGAATCCGAAAGAGTTTGAACTGATCGACCGGGTCCGCATCAGTGAACAGCCGACCTGGGCCCATCTCGCGGTGTGCGGCAACGAGATATTTGTTCGGGAACTCAATGCCCTCGTTGCCTGGCGCTGGAACGGAAACGACGCCAACGAATCCCGTGACCGGAAATAGCCGTTCTGGTCCGAAGGAGAGAGCGGATGAGCGCACCGGCGTGCGGTTGGGGCTGTGCTGCCAGTTTGCTGCCGAACCGATCCGTTTCCGGACGACGACGGTGGCCAGTTTGCTGCGACTGTCGACCCTTCAGCGTCGCGAAAAACTGGCGGGGCTTTGCCTGGCCAATGCCCATTCCCTTCTGGAGGCGCTGAAATTCTGCCAGGCCAGCGGCATCGGCTGCTTTCGGGTGAACAGCCAGATTCTCCCTGCCAAAACGCACGCCGATGCCGGTTATTCGATCGATGAACTTCCCGGCTGGCGCGAAATCGTTTCGGCCTTCGGTGCCTGTGGGACCTGGGCCAGGCAGCACGGAATTCGCACCGTCTTTCATCCCGACCAGTTCGTTGTGCTGAATTCGCCCCGACCGGACGTCGTCGATAATGCCATCCGCGAACTGGAGTATCAGGCCGAAGTCGCCGGGTGGATCGGCGCGGACGTCATCAATGTCCACGGCGGAGGGGCCTATGGAGACAGGCAGGCCGCCCTGGACCGCTGGGCTGCTGTGGCGGATGGTTTGCCCGAGTCGATTCGAAAACTGTTGACGGTTGAAAATGATGACAGGATTTTCTCGCCCGCCGACCTGTTGCCACTTTCAGAAAAAACGGGAGTGCCGCTGGTGTATGACGTGCACCACCACCGCTGCCTGCCGGATGACCTGTCAATTGAAGAAGCCACCCGTCGGGCGATCGAGACCTGGGACCGCGAACCGCTGTTTCATGTCTCCAGTCCGCAGCAGGGATGGACAGGCCAGAATCCGTCCCGCCACCACGATTACATTTCCCTTTCGGATTTTCCGGAATGCTGGCTGACCGCTGGTGTGACCGTTGAGGTGGAAGCGCGATCCAAAGAGCTTGCTGTGCTGAGGTTGCGGGATCAACTGAATGCTCTCCGCCAGCACGATTCGGGTTTCTCCGGAAAAAAATCCAGAGTCGCGCGGAGAAAGCGTTAAGTTCTGAACTTCAGGCCGGTTGGGATCGTGAACGATTTGAACGATTTAGTGGAAGTCGTTGTCGTTCCCGGTCTGGATCGAAGAAGTACGAAGGAAAGAACCATGTTGATGCGAAATTTGTTGGTGGCCGCAATGGCCCTGATCTCACTCAGCCTGTCCCACAGCGCAGGCGGGCAGGAAAGAACACAGAAGACCGGCGAGGGCAAGGATATTGTCACTACGGCGGTCGAGGCGGGTTCATTCAAAACGCTGGCCGCTGCCCTGACAGCCGGTGAGCTGGTGGAAGCCCTGCAGGGCGAAGGCCCGTTTACTGTTTTTGCTCCGACCGATGAGGCCTTTGCCAAACTGCCCGAGGAGACGCTGGAAACGCTCCTGAAGCCTGAAAACAAGGCCCTGCTCGTGTCCATCCTGACCTACCACGTGGTCTCCGGATCAGTCGCGGCCGAACAGGTGGTCGAAATGAGTGCGGCCGGAACGCTGAATGGTCAGCGTGTGGACATCGCCACTGAGAATGATGGTGTGCAGATTGACGGCGCGAATGTCGTCAAGGCGGACATTGCCTGTTCGAACGGAATCATTCACGTGATCGACACCGTTTTGATTCCTTCTTCGGACAATCTCGTTGCAACGGCTGACAAGGCCGGAACTTTTGGGACTTTGCTGGCTGCTGCGAAAGCTGCAGGGCTGGTCGAAGCCCTGTCCAGTGAGCAGGCGTTGACCGTATTTGCTCCGAACGACGAAGCCTTTGCCGCGCTGCCGGCGGGGACCGTCAAACATCTGCTGAAACCGGAGAACAAGGAACAACTGGCTGCCATTCTCAAATTTCACGTCGTCGCTGGCCGGGTCTTTTCACCCGAAGTCCTGGAGAAGGGCGAACTGGAAACACTTCAGGGTGGCGTGTTGACGGCCACCGTTGAGAATGAAACGGCCATGATCAATGGTGCAAAAATTCTGGCGACCGACATCGACGCTTCGAATGGAGTGATCCACGTGATTGGCAGTGTGATGTTGCCGCCGGAAAAAACAGAAACCGATGGCAAGGGTGGAGAAGTTCCGACAGCCTACCGGACCCACGTTTGCCCGGTGACCGGCACGGTCAGCCTGATTGCAGTCACGCCATCGACTTGCGGCAAATAAGCTCGTCTTGGCGTTTGACTGCCGATTCGTTTCTGAAAAATCAGATACAACACCTGGACCGACTTCGGTTCAGGTGTTGCTTTGTTTTGCCGACTGCCCCGCCCGGTTTTTTCCGCGGGTCGCCGACGGTGGTGTCGCCAGCTGGTGGCACAGCCCGCTGGACGGGTGCCTGTCACTCTCTGCCTCACCCTCTCGCTGGTTACAGAATCCGAATCCGCGGACGTCCAGGTCGCCGGAAAAGCTGCCATAAACGACGGAAACCGGCGTCCACCGCGCGCCCGGCGTGTATTGATCGTGCGTTCGCCCTAAGCTTGCCTTGAACCCGGTCCGTTTTGGGGTGACAATGGGCCCTGAGTGGAATCCGGAGTGTCCGGGTCGTTTTTTACTGGATGATGAGACTGCCTGATGAAGATCGTGCCCCTCGGGGATAGAATCGTGGTGAAACGTCTGGATGCCGACGAGCAGACCGCGGGCGGAATTTACCTGCCCGACAATGCCCGGGAAAAACCGCAACAGGGACGCGTGCTGTCAGTCGGACCGGGCCGCGTGCTGCCGGACGGGCAACGCGGGGGCATGCAGGTCAGGGATGGTGACCGGGTCGTTTTTGCCAGCTATGCGGGCCACGAAATCGAAGTCGATGGCCAGTTGCTGTTGATCATGAACGAATCGGACGTTCTGGCTGTTTTGTGATCCGGTTTGTGACCCGGGGCGCGTCGAAACCCATTTGTCTGGTAAAGCCGAAAATGACACACCGAATTCTGATCCCGCTGTTGGCAGGCCTGCTGGCCGGTTTCATTCTGAACCCTGTACTGGCCCAGGTTCCCGACCAGGTTGCCGATACGGTCGATGCCGAGCTGTACCATAAAACGGTCCAGAATGGTGTGACCTTTCTGATCGAAAAAGGCCGCAGTCGCGAGGATGGTTCTTTCAGCGCCGACAAGGGGCCGGGCGTCACGGCACTCTGTGCCACAGCGCTGCTCGATTCGGGTGTCCCGGCGGACCATCCGGCGGTGGCCGGGGCGATCGGGTACCTGTTGAAGTTCGTTCGGGATGACGGCGGGATTTACGCGGAGCAAAGTGCCCTCAAAAATTACGAAACCAGCATCTCCGTGATGTGTCTGAGCCGGGCCAATTCAGACGGCCGGCATGACAAAACGATCGCCCGCGCGATGGCCTTTCTGAAGGGCCTGCAATGGGATGAAGGCGAAGGTCACGAACCCGCCAGCAATTTTTATGGGGGCCAGGGTTATGGCAGTCATCAGCGACCCGACATGAGCAATACGTCGTTTTTCATTGACGCCCTGAAAGACAGCGGTGCGGCAATGGACAGCACGGAGATGCAAAAAGCCATCCTCTTCATGTCGCGTACGCAGAATCTGCCTTCCGAACACAATTCCGCAGCGTGGGCTGCGAAAACGACCGAAGAAGACCGGGGCGGGTTCATCTACTCACCCGTTGGAGAAGGCGAAACCAAAGCCGAACCGGTGGAGGGGGGCGGATTGCGCAGCTACGCTTCGATGACCTACACAGGGCTGAAGAGTTTTCTCTACGCGGGCATGGATCGCGAGGACTTGCGGGTCAAGGCCGCGCTGGACTGGATTCGGCGGCACTACGATCTCGATTCCAATCCGGGAATCGGCCAGCAGGGGCTTTACTACTACTATCATGTTTTTGCCAAAGCCCTGAATGCGCTGGGCGAACACGCCATCCGGGACAGCGATGGCACGATGCACAACTGGCGCAGCGATTTGCTGAAAGCCCTCGCCGACCGGCAGCAGGAGGACGGATCGTGGGTCAATCCGACCGACCGCTGGTACGAAGGCGATCCGAACCTGGTCACAGCCTATGCCCTGATGGCTCTGCAATACTGTTCTCCCGAACTGGACCTGGACGAGTAAGGACCGGGGCCACAATGACCGGCTCATCATTAATTGCAGGCCCATCAATCTGGAACCGAATGCTCGCATGGATCGCAGGCCACGATGCCAAACTCTGAAATCATCCTCGAGGTCTGCGCCGGTTCGCTGGAGGATGCCGTCGCGGCGGAACAGGCCGGAGCGAACCGGATCGAACTCAACGCCGGGTTGCCGCTGGGTGGGCTGACTCCATCGGCGGGACTGGTCCGCGAAGTTCTTGCAGCGGTGCAGATCCCGGTGATCGCGATGGTTCGTCCCCGGCCCGGAGGGTTTTGCTATTCGGATTCCGAGTGGCGGGTGCTGCTGGCCGATGCGGAAGCGATGCTGGCGGCCGGGGTGCGCGGGTTGGCTTTCGGTGTGCTGGATGCTGGATCGAACATTGATGTGGATCGCTGCAGCGGGCTGGTTCGCCGGTTCAGTGGTGCGGAACTGGTTTTTCATCGGGCCTTTGACCTTGTCCCCGACTGGCATGTCGCCGTGAAACAGTTAATCGGCGCGGGCCTGACCCGACTGATGACCAGCGGGCAAAAAGAGACTGCGGTGGACGGTCGCAGCACGATTCGTGAGATCGTGAATCTGGCTGGGGACCGCATCGGGGTCTTGCCAGCGGCCGGAATCAACCGGCACAATGCCCTGGAACTGATTCAGGCGACCGGGGCCAGCCAGATTCATGGCAGTTTTTCCGAAACCGTCGATGATCCGGGTTATCCACCACCAGGCGGTTTGCGATTTGCTGCCAATGACGGGCGGGGCCGGGCGAACAGGGAACAGATTGCCGAAACGGTCAGGCTGTTGAAAACGGGGAAACGATAAACCGTCAACCATGAAAGAATTTCTGGAACTCTGCATCGAGCTGTTTGTCGACCACTGGGTCAAGGTCGCCATTGGTGCCGGGTTTCTGGTTGCGGGATGGTTGTTCGGATGGTGGCGGGCCCATCGCCGCTGGGTGCGCAAGGAATTTTTTGAGCGCGTCAATTTTTCGCTCAACTCGATCCACCAGGGGAAATTGCAGATTCGCACGCTGATGGAAAATTCTGCCGACCGGGTTTTTCTCAATCGTGTCGCAGTCAGCCAGTTGCTGGCCGCCGCGGCCCACACCAGCAGTGACAACGCCCTGATTCCGCTCGACCGGAAGGAGGCCTGGTTCTTTCTCAATTCGGCGCTCAACGAAATTTCGGAAAAGTTTGCCGTCGGGTTTGTGCGGCGTGACGCCGGGCAGTCCGTCCAGTCGCACCGGATGCTGATTTGCCTGACCAACGAGGCCGACGGAGAAATTCGCACACGCAAAATCCGCGTCATGATCGTGGCGGAACAGACTCTCCGCACGCTGCCCGAATCGATCCCGGCACTGGAAAGCAAAAACCACGCGACCCGCTGGAAAACGTTGCAGGTGATGAAGCAAAAACTGGTTGCGGAACCGTGGTTGTTCATGGCCGTCGAAGTCGTGGTTTGATGGACGGGACTGCGCTGGACGGGAAACCGGCTTCTGAAGTTGGCTATATTGAGGGCACAGTTTTTCTTTTTTCCGGACGGTCGGGACGGGCAGAAAATGAACGCGGCGAAAGCGATTTCGGAGAAAAAGAACAGCCAGGTTCCGACCGGATGTGTGGTCGTTTTTGGGCTGGCTTTTTTGCTGGCGGGTCTGATCGGGCTCTGGTTTGCCTGTCTGCGGCCTTCGCTGCGCACCTGGCAGGCCAGTTCCTGGCCAACCACGGAAGCGACAATCACGCTGAGCAAAGTCCATGTGTCGCACGACGATGATGGGACGACCTACAAGCCGGAGGTTCATTTTTCCTACCGGGTCGATGGCCAGGCCCTGAAGTCAGAGTCCTGGTCATTTTCGGTCTGGTCGGGCAGTCAAAAATGGTCGCGCAGCGTGGTGGATCGCTACCCTGTCGGATCGAAACAGGCCTGTTTTTACAACCCGCGAAAACCCGGTGATGCCGTCCTCGATCGCAGCTTTCAGTGGGGAAACCTGGCGGGTCTGTTCCTGCTGATTTTTGTTGCCGTCGGAGCGGGAGTTCTCTGGATTCCGCTTCGGGCCCGTTTTGACAAAAAGAAAACTGTCGTGGGCGCGGAGGCGGTTCCGTCCCTGATGGCGGGCTCCGGTTCGGGTATCCTGTCGGGCGCCGGACGGGCTGACCTGTCGGGGGCAGTCGCGGGTGACTCGACCCTGCTTGCAGATCCGGATTTGTCGGTAGAACGGCCCGAAGCCCCCTGGGAAAAATTTGATGGCCCGCAGCGACTTGAGCCGGCAGTATCGCGAACCGCCAAATTCGTCGGTGCCCTGCTGGTGGCGGCGTTCTGGAACGGACTCTCGTGGTTCATGTTTATCCAGGTTCTCAGGACAGAGGGATGGTTGAGCATCCCTGGGATTTTCCTGACCCTTTTTGTTGTCATTGGTGCCGGGATCGCAGGCGGTGCACTGTACCTGTTCCTGAGCCTGTTCAATCCCGATATTTCCGTAGCGCTCAGCAACGGGGCCATTCCAGTTGGTGAAAATGTCGACGTTGCCTGGGAAACCAAAGGCAACTCCGGACGAATCTCCGAATTGAAAATCGGACTGGTCGGCCAGGAAAAGGCCACTTACACCCGGGGAACTTCCACCTACACGGACAAAAAGGAGTTCGCCCGCATCGAGGTGGTCCGCACCAGCGACCCCGTCGCGATCCAGTTCGGCAGTACCAGTCTGCAGATTCCGGCCGGAACGATGCACTCCTTTAATGCGGGCAACAACAAGATCGAATGGTCGATCGAAGTGCATGGCGTGATCGCCTGGTGGCCTGATGTCCGGGAATCGATGCAGCTGGCCGTCAAGCCCGCCGGGACTGGCGGTACACCACCCGGAGAGCTGACATGATCGCAGTTGAATTGGACCAGAAGAATTTTGAACCCGGGTCGTTCATCAACGGAACGGTTCGCTGGTCCCATCTGCGGCCCGCAGAATCGCTCGACATCCGGCTGATCTGGTACACGTCGGGAAAAGGCGACCAGGATTTCGGCATCCATTCCCGGATCGCGATCGGGGAGCCGGGGGAATCGGGCGAGCGGGCGTTTGCGATTCCGGCACCTGCCTGGCCACACAGCTTTTCCGGAATCCTGATTTCACTGACCTGGGCTGTTGAAGTTGTCCGGTTGCCGGGCCTGGACGCAGAGCGGTGCGACATCGTGATTGCACCGGGCGGACGCGAGCTTTCACTACACAGCGGCCAAAACGATACATCGAATTCATGAGTCCGGTTTCGGGAAAATACATCGCGGCGAGGGACAATCCGTTTGCTTCGCACCGGGTCGAAGCCGTGCCGTTTTGTTTTGCGGAAGGTGACTGGACCAGCAATCTTTCGCGGCTGCAGGCAATGAACTGGCGGGGTGCGATTGTGGGCAACCAGGGCTCGGGAAAAACGACCCTGATGCTGGAGATGAAAGCGCGGCTGGAGCAGCACTTCTCCGGTAAACTCACGGCCAATTATTGTTTCCTCTCGCGGGATTCACGGGACCATCCGAAAGAAATCAAACGGCTGGGGCATGCGGCATCGCGTGGTCAAATCCTGCTGGTCGACGGGATTGAGCGGCTGGGCAGGCTGCGGCGCTGGCGGCTGTTACAGGGGAATTCGGGACAAACCCGGCTGGTGGTCACGGCCCACGGTCCCACGAGGTTGCCCGTCTGGATCCATTGTCAAACCAACTGGTCCCTGATGAAAACGGTTTTGCAGTCCCTCGTTGAATCGCCGGACGAATGGCTGGTTCGGGAAACCAGCCGGCTGTTTGAAATGCATCGCGGCAACATTCGCGAGGTGTTGAGAAGCCTGTACGATCTGCAAAACCAGCCGGTATTTTGGAGCGGATAATTTTTCTGGATCCTGCCGTGCGAATTTCCGCGATTCGGATCGCTGGAACTGGTGCCTGTGCCAACAGGTTCGCCCGCCAAAAACCGGGTTCAAGGGCTCTTCGGTTGACCAAGAGCCTGTCCCAACAGGGGTCAGACCCCTGGAAAGGCAGAGAGGGTCAGACCGGTCTGACCCCTTTGGGGATAGGCTCCAGGAGTGGTGCGGTCCAGTTAGTCGCCCGTTTCCACACCGTATTGTTTGAGTTTTCGGTAAAGGGTCTTGCGGTCCAGTCCGAGGATGCGGGCGGTGGTGGTTTTGTTTCCTTCCAGGCTGTCGAGGACATGCAGGATATAGCGTCGTTCGATTTCCTCCATCGGCAGCAGTTCTGACGGATCACTGCCATCGACCAGGAACTGGCGGGACTGGAAATTCCTGACTTTCTCTGGCAGGTCTTCCACCAGGATCTGGTCGTGACGGGTCAAAGCGATCGCCCGTTCAATCACGTTGCGCAGTTCCCGGATGTTGCCGGGCCACGAATAGTTCAGCAGGCGTTCGGCTGCCGGTTCCGAGATTCCGGCAACCTGCTTGCCCGAGCGGCTGGCGAAATGTTCCGTGAACCTGTTTCCAATCCGCAGCACATCGGTGCCTCGCGAGCGCAACGGTGGCAACTCCAGCTGAACCACATTGATCCGGTAATACAGGTCTTCCCGAAACTTGCCCGCATCGATCAACGAGGCGAGGTCGCGATTGGTTGCGGAAATCAGACGCACGTCAACGGAAGTTTCCCTGTCACTTCCCACGGCCCGGACCGTATTCTCCTCCAGCACACGCAACAGTTTGACTTGCATGCTCAGGGGCATTTCGCCAATTTCGTCCAGCAGCAATGTGCCCCCTTCGGCTTCCAGAAACAGGCCTTTGCGGTCGGACCGCGCGTCGGTGAAAGCACCTTTGACATGCCCGAACAACTCGCTTTCCAGCAGATTTTCCGGCAGTGCTCCGCAATTGACTGCCACAAACGGGCGCTGGGAGCGGCGGCTCCGCCTGTGAATCGTGCGGGCCACCAGTTCCTTGCCTGTGCCGCTTTCGCCCGTCAGCAGAATCGAGGTTTCTGAATCGGCGATCCGTTCCAGCTGGTCAAACAACTCCCGCATCGCCGGGCTTTCGCCAACGATTTCACCGAATTGGGCCGGCCTGGAAATCTGTTCGTTCAGACGTTTTACCTGGGAGTGCAACCGCCGCTGGCGAACGGCGCGGTTGATCGTCAGGGCAAGCAATTCCATCCCGACCGGTTTGGTGACGAAATCATAGGCGCCTGCCCGAATCGCCGCGATCGCGGTTTCCATGTTGCCAAAGGCCGTCATGACAATTACCGGGATGTCCGGATACTCATGCGAAATCTGGTCGCACAGTTTCAGTCCGGAAACGCCAGGCATGTTGATGTCGGTCAGTACGACGTCAAAGGATTTTTTTCGCAGCACCAGGATCGCATCCGTGGCATTCGGGCACCAGTGGGAATCGATTCCGCGCAAACGGAAATCGGTCATCAGCATGTCGCCCATGCTTTTTTCGTCCTCGACGATCAACACCGACGGAGTTTCCACCGGCGAATTTTCATGGCTCTGGTTCATATGCAAGTTGAGAAAGGGCCCCACAAGTCCCCGCGGGGTGGCCGCAGGTTTCAATGTTCAGTGTTCTTCGGTCCGGGCAACGCCCGAAACGGTTTTCATCCGGAACTCTCCCGGGGCAATACAATTTCGAACGCGGTCCCCTTTCCAGGCGAACTTTCGACAGTGATCCGGCCGCCGTGCTCTTCCACAATGCCATACGCGATCGACAACCCCAGGCCCGTGCCCTGTCCCACGTCCTTGGTCGTGAAAAAAGGCTCAAAGATCTGGTCCATTGTTTCCTGGTCCATGCCCGGACCGTTGTCGCGAATCCCGATACAAATCATTCCGGAACCGTGCGGGCTGAAATTGTCTGTTTTGGCCAGGTGAATCAATGTCGCCGTCACTTCGCCGCCGCCCGGCATCGCCTGAATCGCGTTGACCATGATGTTGGTCACCACTTGCTGGATCTGCGACTCGTCCACGCTGGCCGTAAACGGCGTGTCATCGGCAAAAGTCAGCGAGATTTCAACGCCATTCTTTGCCGCCATGGTCTTCAGCAACTGGCTGGTACGTTCCAGCAGACCGCGCAGATCGACCTGTTTGCGGTGAGGGGGCGTATGTCTGGCAAAACCGAGTAGTTGCCGGACGATGCTTTCAATCCGGCTGGCTTCGGACTGAATCGCTGCGGCGCTCTCGGCCAGCTCTTCGGGACTGAGTCTGCCGCTGCGGATCAGTCCCGCCCGGCCGGAAACCACATTCAGCGGCGTTCCGATTTCATGGGCGATTCCGGCGGCCAGTCGCCCGACGGTTTTCAGCCGGTCCGCGTGTCGTAGCTGTTCCATGGTTGCCATGCGAGCTGTCGTCTCGTTTTCGATGCGGTGCTGCTGGTCAGCAATTTTGCCACTCATCTGGTTCAGCGCGGCGGCAAGCTCCGAGAACTCGTCGCCGGTTTTCAGTTCCAGTGGAGTCGAATAATCGCCGTCGCCAATCCGCCGGGTCTGATCCACCAGTCTTCCGAGAGGACGTCCAATCAGGCGAATTCCGGACCAGGCTACAAACGCAATACAGAACAGCGTCATGGCCGCCATGGCGAACAGACCGGTTTTGACAGCCTGCCACGACCCCTGCCATGCCGATTCCAGCGACCCGGAAACCTCGATCGCGCCTTTTCTCGGGTGGTCGGCATCATCGCCGGCCACGTCAATCGGGTAGTAGGTCTTCAGTTCGTTCACGCCGTTGTGGGCCGTGACCACAGAAGCCGTGTCGCCCTCCAGTATGTTTCCGAGCGTTTCCACAGGTGCAGCGGGCCGGTTCGGATCGTTGACGGAGACGTCGAACCAGACCCAGCGATAGCTCAGTCGTCCCGTCTCGGTGGCGTGCGTTTTGACCGCTTTGACGATTCCCTGATGGCCTTCGGTCCGGTAAGCCAGGTCCACCGATTCGCGAATGATGTCACCGAGTTTCTCGGCCGACTCACGCTGGAACTTCTGCTCGATCTGGAATTCGCGGCGGGCCATCAGGTAACTGGACAGCGCCGTAATCAGAAT
>JBGSVU010000647.1:0-9652 GCA_041752775.1 Pirellulaceae bacterium
GGCAGGCGCGGTAACGCCTCTGTGACGCTGCGCCCTGAAACGGCGATTTCGGTGCAGGGTGTTGTTGAGAGCACGCTCACCTGCAACACCGGATCTGCGGGTCCGCATCTGGCCGCCTCAAACCGGGTGAGCAAGTAACGGTACCTGCAGGAAGAGTCGTTGTTCAGGCCCAGCAGTCACGAAGTACATCGTCGATTCGTCCTGCCAGAAACTGCCCAGCCAGCCAAAAAGGCTCCTGACCCGGGTCAGAGCCCTTTTGGAACAGGTTCTAATTCAACAGACTTTTTTTTCGCAGTGACGATTTCAGGACGTTCAAAGTGGGATGCTTTCGGACGAGATGGGCGGCATGTTTGCGTGTTATCCTGTCCCCTTCGTCATCTCCGAGGGCCTCGCGCAGGTCAGCCAGTATGTCGGCGGCGGCGCGGTAGTTCTCAGTCCCCCTCTGACCGACCAGCGCATCGGCCTGGCGCAGCCATTCTTGCGGTGCCGCCACCATTTTCTTCATTCTTGTCTGGCGCTGTTTCTCTGCTTTGGCAGCGGCGCGTTTGGCTTGGGCTTCGGCTTTGCGATTTTCCCGCAGGTCTTCTGCCTGCCGCAGCACTGCGCTCTGCGCCATCAAATCGGCAACGGTTCGCCCCGGTTTCTCGCAAGGCCAGGCGATTTCTCCTCTCGCTTCATTCGCTCTGGCCACTACATCCGCTTTGACAGTCGCGGCATCTTCAGTTAGCAACCGGCCAACAATCTGTCGGGCCTCGAGCGCAGGCAACGATTGGGCCCAGGAATCCGTGGAATTCCCCGAGGCGGCTCTTGCCGGAACACCGCTGGCGGCGGCCCGCACCAACAGGGGATCGCTCTCAAAAAAATCGAGCAGCTCACCCGTGCGCGACGGCAACTTTCCCAGTCCATGCGGGACCGGAGGTTCGATCACTTCAGCGAGGTCTGTCTGGGTGCTCCCGGCCGCGCACAACCACAGCAGATAGAGGGCACGCAGGTCGGCGGCAATCAGCAGCCCGCGAACCTGAACGGCGACATCGAGGTAGCGTCCAAAGTCCCAGACTTGCCCGAACTCATCTTCCAGATAGGGGCATATCGACAGAATCCCGCCCGGCCCCTGGCGATCCTTTTTCCAAATCAGGTGTTCGTCGTCAAAATAGGGGGCCCAGATCTTTTTGGCAAACGGGAAACCGGCAGGCAGGCGAAGCCTGATTTCCCGCGAGCCATAATTGCAATAACTCAGAAAGACATCGTAGCCTCCGCGCAGCAGGCCATCCACATCGCCCCGAAACGAACTGTAGTGATACTCCACGTTGTACGACCACCGCGTCACCTCAGCCCGCGACGACTGCCGTTCGGCAAACTCCAGCTGCCTGTCACTCAGCGGACGGTCGACAGCCCGAAAGGCAACATACTGATATTCGCCCATAATCTCTCAAAGCAGTTCAAAAAAGGAATCTTCACCGAGATGCGGAAAGAACTGGCTTGCCAACACGTCCAGTGATGCGGGTCGGTCGTGCAACTCCAACCATCCATCCATGGAGCTGCGACAGCAGTAACGTGCGATGGTAAAGAGACGCTGTTTTTCATTGGCGAGGGTGAATTTGAAACCCGGTTCCAGACGGGCTCCATGAGTTCCGTGCACAAGGAATTTCCCTAAACCTGGCATCATCGCTTCCAAAGCCGGATCGGAACGGGGCATTGGGCTGGAATAAACAATCAACGAATCCCCTTCGATCACAATCTCACAGGCGACCTCGGAATGCTCCAGCGCCAAACGATTCAGCAGATTGCGGTCAGCGGCGGTAAGCTTTGTCGGACGCCGGCGGCGGATGACAACGACTGCATCGACCGGGTTTTCAAAAATCTCGTACTCGGCAGGCAACGTATCAATGCGGCTGGCGTTGTCGCTGGCAGGTTTCTTCGAGGCAAAAAACCTGGGCTTGCCTGTTTTGGTTTTGCCGGCAAAGACGTAATAGGTTTGACCGCGACGGTTGATGTATTCCATGATGGTGCACTCCTTTTTGCCATCGAATTCTAGCCGAAATCCGCACGCCTGCCGACCTGACCAGTCCGGATTTGCGATTCATCCTCATGCCGGCCTGTGTGTCCTCCAGGCAGAAGTCGCCGAATGGTACCGCGACTGCATCCCCTTGGCGGAAAAATCGCGACTGCTACCCGGGAACAGATCCAGGCCCGACAGATCCAGGCTCGGGGCTGTCACGCCTTCCACTGGATTTCCGCGATCCTACCGGTACCAGAACCACGGCCAGGGATGAACCCACGGATTCGTCCATGAATACATCGCACTCAGCATGCTGGCCGCGAGCAAAATCATGCACACCGTTTTGCCCCACTGCCATCGCGCCAACATCTGCACAACCGGCACCATGCTGATCAGCCACAACGGAATCAGCCAGAACAGCCACCGCGGGCCACTCGTCACGCCGCCATAATTCCTGTCGTGTTCGGGACGAGTCAGATAAAAACCAGTCACGACAACCGTCACCACCAGTGTTGCCAGACCCAGCCAGCGGCGATTGAGCGTGCGACTGGTCGCCAGTGGCAGCATCCCCGCAAACGCCAGCAACCACACCGGCGTCAGCAATAACACACCGTGATGCCCGACCAGGAAATGGAACGCGTATTGCCATTGGTCAGCCGTTCCCCGGTCGACCTCGGAGCGCTGGTCGTTGCGGGTGCGCCAATAGCTGCCAGGAAAATCGTACCAGTTGCCCCACTCGTGCAGCGTCCACTGGTCATCTCCCTCACGGTGAATCGCAAAAACACCGTTGCCCGTTTCGTCCGTGACGATCCAGCGTGTTCCCGCGGCGGCACCCATCCACGCGCTGGCTTCCGCCGAGTATCGCGCGGCACCGACAGGTCGATTCCCACTGGTTTCCAGTTGTTGCACAACGATTCCGCGAATCTCCGCTGGCAGGTTTCCCCGGTCCAGTTCGTCGGCAAAGGCGCCCTGAATCCGCGCGACTTGTGGCCCGTCACCACGAAAAGAATAGGCCGGCCGCCAGGTGCCGTGGGCCCACCAGTTCAATCCCACAACCACCGCGGCAACCAGCGCCGCGGCCGGTACAAAGCCCGCAAAAAAACCACCCCTTGTGCGGTACAACACGATTAACGCCACGATCCCGGCCAGCGACGCAGCAGGCAACTCAAACGCCACGGTCAACGCCGCAAAAATCCCCGCCCAGAAACCGCGGCTCCACAGACTGCGGTCCGGATAACGCATCATCCGGTCCGCCAGCCAGACCGTCGCCATCGCCGTTGTCGCCGCGGGCAGGTGATTGTTCAGCGTCACGGCAAAGGTCGTCAGAAAAGTCCCCCAACCCGCAACCGCCACCACAAAATAGCGAGTCCAGTCACTCACAAACATCGGTTCCAGAAAACTGGCCAGCAGCATCATCAGAACAGCCAGGCAGACCAGATGATTGACCGTTAACAGCGTCCGCACGACTGGCAACGGCGTCTCGGTCAGCTGCCAGCCCGTTATCCGGCGCAGCAACCAGTACTCGCTGGCGACGATCGCTGACAACAGCGGCGGTTTGCTGCTGTAAGAATGCACTCTCCCGTCGCGCCCCCGATGCTGGACTTTATCAATCGTGTCCCACCGGACAGCATCGGGATTGCTGCGTTCATTTTCAATCACCTTGTCGATTTCCCAAACACCTTCTTCGACCAGTGCGGCCACCGAACACCAACGGCTGCGGTCGTTGGCCGAAAACATCGGGCTGGAGCCAGCCGTGTCGGGATTGATCACGTTCGCCGTCCGCCAGCCCACAGGTGTCAGTGCCAACACAATCAACAACCAGTAGATCGACCAGTGTCGCCTGGAACAAAGCAGCGAATTTTCTGCCGGGCACCCCGACGCGGCTTCTCGACTAACCATCAGATTGATGCGCTACCGTATTGGTTTTGATTCACAGAAGCAGGTTCTCAGTTTTTCAGGCCGGCTGGGAACCGGTCTTCTTTCGCTTTGCCGCGGCATGTCCAGCAGGTCCGGTTTCGGCAGCGACCAGCCACGAGTCGGCCGTGCCACCCGTTCGCTGAATCAGCAACTCCGCCAGAAAACTCATTACCAGAATCTGCAACCCTGCCAGCAATGCTCCCAGCGCGTACCACACAATCGGTCGTTCGTGCACCGGCGGCCCTTCAACAACATGACTCATCCTCAACACCCAGTAGACCGCCATCCACGCCATCCCCGCCAGTCCACCCAGAAACGACAGCGATCCCGCAACCAGCAACGCCGCCTGGATCCTCTGCCGATGCACCGTCAGAAAACAGACCGTGATCAAATCCAGCAACCCCCGGGGAATCCGGCCCAGCCCATAACGCGAACGGCCATGCTCCCGCGCCCGGTGAGTGACCACTTTCTCGGACACCCGAAATCCGTTCGACGCCGCCAGCACCGGAATGAAACGGTGCATTCCGCCGTACAGCCGCAGGGATTCGTAAACCGCCCGCCGCCCGGTCTTCAGCCCGCAGTTGTGATCGTGCAGCCGGACACCGGTCAGCAACGACACCAGCCCGTTGAAAATCCGCGAAGCCAGCCTCCGGTGCCACGGATCCTGCCGGTCTCTTTTCCACCCGCTCACAAGGTCCGTCGGTCCGCGCAACATTTCCAGCATCGCGGGAATTTCATCCGGGTCGTCCTGCAGGTCGCCATCAATGGTGGCGATGAAATCATGGCAACTGGCGTTGATTCCGGCCGCCAGCGCTGACGCTTTTCCGAAATTTCTTTGCAGGCGGATTCCACGCACGCGCGGGTGCTCCTGTGCCAGACGCCCGACCGTCGACCACGTTTCGTCAACCGAACCGTCGTCAATGATGATCACTTCGCCGACAATTCCGCTCCTGTCCAGCATCTGCAGCAACTGCCCGCATAGCGCCGGCAGACTGGCCGACTCGTTCAGTACCGGAACAAGAATCGACACCGTTTGCGAATCTGGCTGGTTCAATGGTGGGGTCCCGGTTCGTGCAATCGTTCCGCAATTCTTTTGACTGCATACATTATAGCTGTCATCAGCAGCTCGGCAGCCATTGTGACCAACCGAAACAGAATCGCCGCGACCAATGCCTGTCGGGCAGGGAAAACGGAGGCCACCAGCGGCAAAATCACCAGCTCACGCACCCCCAGTCCACCCGGAATCAGCGTGACGAAACCGGTCACCGTCGCCAGGCTGACCGCGGCAACACAAATCGGCAGATCGCTCCATCGGCAGGCCTGCGGCCCAACCGCATTCAAAACCAGCATCATCGCAGAACCGGCGATTACCCAGGCGACCGTCAAAAGAACGATTCCGCCCATCCACATCGACCAGCCTGGAGCCAGTCGTCCCACGGATTTTTTTTTCATCATCCGCAGCAGTTTTTCGGACACCCGTCCAAACACGGGCGGCATCGTTACCATCCCGGCGCACATCGCCATTCCCATGGCCAGAGCGTTCATCCACCACGTTCCCGCCCCGGTCAGTGCCAGCGCAGACAGTCCCACCAAAGCCCCAACCGCGATCCACATCAACGTTTCCACAAAGACACTCCTGACGGCCGGTTGCAGGGGAACGCCCGTGTGACAGACCATTCCTGTACGGATCACAACAACCAGAGCCTTGCCGGGAAAATACTTGCCGATCTGACTGCAAAAGAATGCTGTCAGCGCCGTCGGCAGGGGAACCCGGTGCCCAAACCCGGCCAGAACCTGCCTCCAAAACAGACCGGCCAGCATTTGCGACATCCCCATCGCAACGATCGCCAGCCCCAGCAACCGGTAATCCATCGCGGACCAGTCGGGCGGGTTTTCCAGCAGTTGGCGAACGGCGTTGCGCGCGGCCCACCCCAGCCCCAGCAATGTGAACAGTCCGATGGTCAGCCGAATCCAGAAGACGGGTCCGCGCCGCCGCTGGATCGATTCAACAGCGACAGCTCCTGCCGGACTGGTGCCGCTGTTGTCAGAGAATTTGCTCAATCGCTGCCCAGTCCAGAAAACCGAATGGTGTATTTTGGTCGGTGATCGCTATTTACCGATTCTGCCCCGAAGGACTAGGATAGCACCACCCGACCAGCGAAATCGATACGGAATTCTCCGGTGCGGCCGGGGGTGGGCCGGACTGAAGGATCGGGCCCGGGTTGCTGCAGCATTTACAAAGGAGTAAGTCAGAATGCGACTTGCACTTGCCATCGTCCTGACCACGCTGTTCGCCACGTCATTTTCGCGGTCGATCGCCGTGGGCCAAAACACCACCGGAGCCCCGCAAACCAGGCCATTGCCTGACGTCAGCCTGGAATGCGACATTGAACACCTGAAACTGTTGCTGACCAATCCGGGGGGTTTGCGTTTCAATCCCGATGGCGAACTGGAGTCCGTGATCAGCTTCATTGCGGTCAGCCTGCGAGGTGCCAATGATCGAAATGGGCCAGCGGTTGACGAAATCGTCGAGCTGTTGCGCCAGTCCCAGGCCGGGACGTACGAACGACCGGCGCAGCGCGAGGCGCGGCTGCGACAGCAGATTGAACAGGAACTGCGGGCCGTTTACCAGCGGGAACTCGATGCGCGAATCAGCCAGCTCTCGGCCAGCCGTCCGGCAGCCGACCCCGGCACGCGACCACCCGAAGAAACCGCCGGTTCGCGCTGGGACACGGGCAATTCTGGCAGGGGCAATCCCGGCATGGGCAATCCTTCAACTGGAAACCCTGCGACCGGAAATCCAGCCGCCTTTAACCCGGCCGCTGGCAACCCGGGACAACAGCAACTTTCGCAACAACAGGGTGCGCCATCATCCGGCAATCAGGATTTCAACAACCGCGCCGATTCCCTGATTGCGGATGCCAACCGCGGCCGTGGACTGTTTACGCCTCCAGCAAACAACAACGCGGCGGGCGGGAATAACTCCAGCGCTGGAAACGGCAATTTCAATTCTGATTTTCCGCGACAAACACCTGCTCCCGTCAATCCATTTCCGGCACCGAACAATCCGCAGGGCACTGGCCAAATGCTGCAGGGAACGACCGGACAGTTGAATCCGGCCGGTGGACTGTCACCACTTTTCCCCAACGCAACTGCTTTTGACAACACGCAACAGAATTCATATCAGGGCCCATTTCGTCCCGGTCAGGAAACGCCACCGTGGGCGACAGGCAGCACGGCGGGCGGACTGGCGACTGGAGCGAATCCTGCCAACCCGGCTGCAGCGGGAATCGGCAACGCAGAGATGCAACGGATGCTCGACGAATTCAACTACATGAAAAACCAGGTTCAACAACAGCAGGTGCAGATGCAGGACCTGAAACTGGAAAATTCTTCGCTGCGATACCAGCAGCAGCAGAACATGGACCGTTTCGCACGGCGCGATGGCATTCCGGGCGGATCCGCCATGACTCCGGCCGGAGCGACTTTTGACGACACTTTGAACACGCAAAACAATTCGACTGGCAACAACCAGTCGGCCGCGCGACCGCGCAGCAATTCGGCTCCGCAGGGGGCTCCGCTGGCCGTGATCCCTGGCGTGGAACCGGCCGACCTGACACTGCTGGAGCAGAACCGGCGACTGGGCAGCCAGAACATGTTTCTGATTCTGATGCTGCTGACTTCGGTCGGATTGAACATCTATCTGTCGATGATCGCGCGGGGACTTTACGTCCGCTATGGCGATCTGGCGGACGAACTGCGTGAAACTTTTACCGCAACAGCCTGAAAGGATCCTGATTTTCGTCAGAAATCGCTATTTACACGGGCGACGCCTGGCGGCAAAATGCGACTCGACTGACTCTGCCAGAAAATCAGCGGTGCAGGCTGGCGAAAACAGGCCTGTTCCGGAAACTTTTGCAGACCATCCTTTCGCGACTGGCAGATGACGGCAGGAAGCCGTGCGACGCCAACACAAATCGTGACTGACTCCAGACCACCGACAACCATTCTTCACGCAAGGGAGTGCTGAAGTGATGCATAAACTGGCCGTAACATTGACTCTGCTGGTCGCCTGTCTGGCGGGCAGCCTGCTGGCCCGTCCCGCCCACGCCCAGGCGGTTGTGGCGATCATCGACATCAACCGGGTCTTTGAGCAACACCCGGTTTTCGATTCACAGCTGAAAGCCCTGCAGGGCGAAGCCGAATCGCTGCAGTCTTCGGTGGCACAACAGCGGCAGAAACTGGCCGCCCAGGCCGAACAGCTGCAACTGATGTATCGTGTTGGCACGGCCGAATACAGCGAGCGGGAAAAATCGTTGGCCATGGAAAGTGCCAAAATCGAACTTGAGGCGCGCGACCGGATGCGCGACCTGATGCGGCGCGAAGCCCGTCTGCATTACGACATCTTTGGCGAAGTCAGCCAGATTATTGCCGGCTGGTGTCAGGAGACCGGGACCCACATGGTCCTGCGCCACTCCGCCATCACGGTCAACGAAAAAGATCCTGAGTCGATCATGACCCAGGTCAACGCTTCGGTGATCTGGCACCGGGCCGACCGGGACATTACCGACCTCGTCGTGCAGCGGATGAAAATGGCGCCGTCGCCGGTTTCCGGTCTGCCTTCGGGAACCACCAACCGCTAAACCACGGGTTGGCACCCTCCTGCCAATTTTCCTTTTCCACCCAACCCCTGCATCGGGACGCAGCAGCCTTGAACCCGCCACGACAACAACAGACGCTTCGCGAAAAATGCTCGGTTCGCGGATTCGGATTCTGGAGCGGACTGGACGCGCACGTCGAGTTCTGTCCCGCTCCGGCTGGCAGCGGCATCGTGTTCGTTCGCCGCGACCTGCCCGGCATGCCGCGAATCCAGGCGACGATCGGCAATCGCGCCGACGGCCCCCGCCGCACCACGCTGTCGGTCAATGGAACCGCCGTCGACATGGTGGAGCACATCATGGCGGCATTGTCGGGACTGCAGATCGACAACTGCACCGTCTTCGTAGACCGCGCGGAAATGCCAGGCCTGGACGGTTCCAGTCTGCCTTTTGTCGAATCGCTGCAACAGGCCGGAATCCGCAAGCAGGACCTGTTCCGTCCCCAACTGCTGGTGACCGGGACCGTTCGTGTCGGCGACGGCGTTTCCTGGGTGCAGGCCAGCCCGCCGGAAAACGGCCGGTGCGAACTGCGTTATGAACTGTCTTATCCGGACGATCCTTCGATTGGCGACCAGGCTTTTGAAATCGAACTCACGCCGGCGGGTTTTGTCCGGGATATTGCCGCTGCCCGGACTTTTGTCACACGCAACGAAGCCGAACTGCTCCGTCACCAGGGGCTGGGGCGACGGGTCAACTTCAGCGACATCCTTGTCTTCGACGCAAACGGACCGGTGCAGAATACTTTGCGTTTCCCTGACGAGTGTGCCCGTCACAAGCTGCTCGACATGATCGGGGATTTTGCTCTGTCAGGCCTGGAAATCTGTGGACGCATCACCGCCCACCGCAGCGGACATCGCCTGAATGCCGAACTGGTTCGCCAGTTGCTCTCTGCTTTTTCTGTTCAATCCCATTTCAAAAAAACCGCCTGATAACGGAAACACCAAAGTGGACATCATTCCCCTGAATACGGGCCTTGCCAGTCGTGGAACTGAAACTGCGAACGAACGCGAGCGGCCACCCGTGATCTCGCCGCTGTCCCAGGTCTCGCCCTCCGCACAACTGGGTCCCGGTGTGGAAA
>JBGSVU010000648.1:0-1834 GCA_041752775.1 Pirellulaceae bacterium
CGCTCGACATCAGCGGCTTTTTCCACGGCGGCACTGGCCCCCAGATAGCTCAAAGCCCCCCGCACGCTGTGCGACTGCCGCCGCAAACTGGCCGAGTCGCCGGCCGCGATCGCCAGTTTCATGTTTTCCATCTGGCGGGGGCAATCATCCAGAAACACATCAATAATTTCGCCCAACAGCCCGCGGTCGCCACCCACCGTGTCCATCGCCAGGGCCCAGTCGATCACCACCGGCCTGCCGCTGCGCGCCTCACGGACTTTTCGGGAAACGACCGAAGTCGGGTCGCGCAGGTTTTCGATCTGTTCCTTCAGCTCCGACTGGCGAATCGGCTTCGTCAAAAATTCGTCCATCCCTGCGGCCAGGCAGTGCGCCCGGTGATCGCCACCCACATGCGCCGACAACCCCACGATGCGCGTCGTCGCCGCCGCCCCCGGAAGTTTGCGAATCTGGCGGGTCGCCGCCATCCCGTCCAGCACCGGCATCTGAACGTCCATCAGCAGAAGATCAAAATTGTGGGCGGCCACCAGCTGGACCGCTTCCATTCCGTTGGCCGCAACTGTGACCGTGCAGTTCAGTTTTTCCAGCAGCCCCACGGCCACACGCTGATTCACCGGATTGTCCTCCGCCAGCAACACATGCAGTCGCCGGCCCGGCTGGCCGCCCGATTCCCCAGCTTCTCCAGCGGCAGCAGACTTTGTGCTGACCCCCAGCATCGCACTGACCATCGCAATCAATTCGGGTTCCAGCAACGGTTTGTGCAAACGGTCCAGATCCATCGCGGCGGCGGACGCGGTCGGGGGCTGGAAATCGGACAACACGGCAATCTGCGGCAACCTTCCCTGCAACTCTTCCATTTTCTGCAACCGACCGACAAACTCCCCTGTCGCCAGATCGGGCAATGAATCGTCCAGCAGAATCAAATCGTGGGCATGGCCGTTTGCTGCCGCCTGCCGAATCCGTTTCAAACCATCTTCCCCGCAACCCGCCGATTCCACGGCGGCCCGATAACGCTCCAGAATCCGCCGCGCCGCATAGGCCGCAGCCACGTGATCGTCGATCACGATCGCACGGAACCCCGACAAATCGGCCCCTTCATGCGATTCCGTATCGACGAGGGTCGCAGCCGGAAAACCGATCTGGAACCAGAACCGGCTGCCCTTTCCGGGAGTACTTTCCAGGTGAATGTCACTGTCCATCATCAGCAGAATCTGCCGCGTGATCGCCAAACCGAGTCCGGTACCCCCGTACTGCCGGGTCGTGGAACTGTCGGCCTGTTCGAACTCATGAAAAATCTGGTCAAACTTGTCTGGCGGTATCCCGATTCCGCTGTCGAGGACTTCAATCTGGACGTGGGTCCGGTCGCCTCCGGCACGCAAATTCGTCACGCGGACAATCACATGCCCGGTTTCGGTGAACTTCACGGCGTTGCCCACCAGATTTGTAATCACCTGCCGCAATCGCACCGGATCGCCGACCACGGCCGACGGGATGGAGGGGTCGAAATCGAACACCAGTTCCAGCCCGCGCGCATGCGCCCGAACTGCGAGCGCGCGAACGGCCTGGCCGATGCAGGCCCGCAGATCAAAGCGGCCGACATCCAGTTCCAGTTTTCCCGCTTCGATTTTGCTGAAATCCAGAATGTCGTTGATCAGCGACATCAGTCCGTCGGCGGACTGGCGAATCATCGTCAGGTACTCGCGCTGGCCAGGATGCGACACCATGTCCAGCAACAGGTCGGTCAACCCGAGGATACCGTTCATGGGAGTGCGGATCTCATGGCTGACGTTGGCCAGAAAGTCTCCGCGCGACTTGCTGGCCGATTCGGCCAGTTGCC
>JBGSVU010000649.1:0-3962 GCA_041752775.1 Pirellulaceae bacterium
CATGTCTTCATCTGCTTCCGCGCTGACACTGGAACAATTCACCGCCGAGCTGGATTCGCTGTTGGCCAGCGCCCAGGCTGCTTTTGAAAATGCAGCCAGTTCCGACGAACTGGAATCGGCCCGCGTGCATTACCTTGGCGCCCGGAATGGTTTGCTGAAAGCCGTCCAGAAACAGCTGGGACAACTGTCTGGTCCGGACAAACCCGCTGGCGGGCAGAGTCTGAACCGGGTCAAAACCGGTATCCAGGCGGCTTTTGAATCGGCCGACAGCCGTTTCACGGGCAGCGCCGCGCGAGGTGCCCGCGATCCCGATTTTGATCCGACGTTGCCCGGAACGCCGCTGCGGCTGGGACGACTGCATCCGGTCACGCAAACGATCGAAGAACTGTCCGACATCATGGGGCGACTCGGTTTTACACCGGCGCATGGTCCCGAGATCGAAGACGAGTTTCACAACTTTCAGGCTCTCAATATTCCGGAAATCCATCCGGCACGCGATCCGCTCGACAATTTCTATCTGTCTGTGGCGGGCCGTCAGAACGACAGCGCCGCACTGGGCGAACAATTATTGCTGCGCAGCCAGACCAGCACCGTACAAATCCGGGTCATGGAAAAAACTCCGCCGCCGATCCGGATCATTTCGCTCGGGCGGGTTTATCGCCCCGACACGGCCGATCCCACGCACTACCCGATGTTTCACCAGATGGAAGGCCTGCTGGTCGACCGGCATGTCACCATGGCTCACCTGAAAACTGTGCTGCAACTGTTTGCCAGCAGCTACCTCGGCGAATCGGTACCCGTGCGAATTCGGCCTTCGTTTTTTCCCTTCACCGAGCCGAGCGTGGAGGCGGACTATTTCTGGAATGGCCGCTGGGTGGAGTTCGGCGGTGCCGGGATGGTGGACCCCATTGTCTTCCAGGCAGTGGGTTACGACCCGGACCGGTGGAGCGGATTCGCGTTTGGACTGGGAGTCGAGCGGCTGTGCATGATCCGGCATGGCATCACCGACATCCGCGACCTGTACACCAACGACGTCCGCTTCTTGCGTCAATTTTGAGCGGCGCCGGAACAGGCTGTGCCGACAATTCTGTCAGGAAATCTTGAATCATGATCGTCTCCTGGAACTGGCTGAACGAGTATTTTGACAAAATGCCTGCCGAAGCCGCAGAAATTGCGGCGCGGCTGACCATGTCCGGACTGAATCACGAAGAATCCGTTACGGTCGGCCAGGATCTGGCGATCGACCTTGAGGTCACCAGCAACCGGCCCGACTGTCTGGGACACCTGGGCGTCGCGCGTGAGATCGCGGCCCTTTTCGGTGTCCCCCTGAAGATTCCCGATCCGCTTCCGGAAAACGGAACACCCCCGGCCGCGGCTCCAGCCAGTTCTCTGGTACAAATCCGGATCGAGGCGTCGGACCTCTGTTCGCTATACACGGGTCGCGTCATTCGATCCGTCCGCGTCGGCAACAGCCCCCAGTGGATGCAGGACCGGCTGAAAACTGCGGGGATCAACCCGGTCAACAACATCGTGGACTGTACGAACTACGTGATGCTGGAGTGTGGCCAGCCATTGCACGCTTTTGATCTGGCCCGACTGGGGGGCCCCGAAATCATCGTGCGCCAGCCGGGGGCATCCGAAAAAATAACCGCGATCGATCATCGCCAGTACGATTTGCATCCCGGCATGTGCGTAATCGCCGACAGCGGGCGCGCGGTGGCGATTGCCGGCGTGATGGGCGGTGCGGACAGCGAAGTCACGGTGGACACGCAGGACGTGTTGATCGAGGCGGCAGTTTTTGCACAACAGGCTGTTCGCAGCGCGGCCCGGAAGCTGAACCTGCACAGCCCCTCGTCGTTCCGTTTTGAGCGCGGGGTGAATCCTTACGGTGTGGACTGGGCCAGCCGCCGCTGTTGCGAACTGATTTTGCAGACGGCAGGAGGTCAACTGGCAGACGGGGCCGTCGTTGCCGGCGGACTGCCCGACCCTGCCCCGGCCATCGTTCTGCGCCAACAGAAAATTGCGAATGTGCTGGGAATCGAAATTCCGGCAGAAAATGTCCTTGGCATTCTGCAACGACTGGGGATCCGCTGTGAACCGCAGTCGGCGGGAATCTTGCTGGCGACGCCACCGGCGTGGCGGGCCGATTTGACACGCGAAATCGATCTGGTTGAGGAGGTCGGGCGGATCACCGGCTATAACACTGTGCCCGACGACGTCGTGGTGCCAATGGTTGCAACGACGCGCACACCGCGCAGCCGTGTGGCGGGACTGGTTCGTACCGTGCTGACAGGAGCCGGTTTTGACGAAGCCATGACGCCCAGTCTGGTTCCGGGTGTGTGGTCAGAAATTTTTTCGCCGTGGACCAGTTCACCGCCACTGCAGTCCAGCCAACCCATGCTGGGCGTGCTGGAAAAGGCTTCGCAGAATATTGGTGCCGTCGATTTGGCCCGCCGCAGTCTGGTGCCAAGCCTGCTGGAAGCCCGCAGAATCAATGAATTTCGCGGCAACATCGATGCCGACTTGTTCGAGATGGCGCATGCCTATCTGCCGCAGTCGGCCGGGTTGCCCGATGAACCCTGGCTGGTGGCCCTCGCCGGTGGACGCACTTTCGCGGAGATCAGCGGGATCGTGGAAAAAATTGTTCGCAGCGTTTGTCCCGGCGTTTCCTTGACGATGCACGATTGCGATCTGGAACTGCTGCATCCGACGTTCTCCTGTGAATTCCGGATTGACGGCCAAAGTCTGGGTTGGGGCGGCGAACTGGATGAATCGGCCCTGAAAAATGCCAGCCTGAAAAAATCTGCCGCGGTTGCGGAATTGAATGTGAACCTGTTGCTGGAACACGCCAGCCTGATTCGTCGCCAGTCGCCGGTCAGCAATTTCCCGTCGGTCTCGCGCGATTTCAATTTCGTGATGGGAAACGAAATTCGCTGGGAACAAATTGAACAGACCGTTCGGCGGGCGGGAGGCGAACTGCTGGAGTCCGTTGCCTACCGGGAGACGTTCCGCGACGAGAAACGGGATGGTGCCGGGCGAAAAAGAATCCTGCTGACGGTTGTTTTGCGCTCGTTTGCCGGAACCCTGACGGGCGAAGTCGCCGAGGAAACCTGCGCCGCGATCGTCAGTTCGTGCGAAAAAGAACTGGCGGCACGACTGGCCTGATGGCAGCGCGGCCTGGCCCCGCTCGGGAACCTGGGCGCGGCGGCGATGGTGCGCGTCGATCCTGTTGCACCCGGACCGATTCGATTTCCATTCGGGTTCACTGCTGCAGAAATCAGTTTCCTGACGAACGCTCGTTCAGTTCGTCTTCCGGATGGCCAGCGGCCCGCCCCGTTCCGTTCGCTCCGGAAATACCTGGCTGGAAACCGCCCGAAACGATGTGCAGATCGCGCTGCGGAAACGGGATGGAGATGCCCGCATCATTCAGCGCGCGATAAATCGCCACGTTCAACTCGTGCCGCACATGGATTCGCCGGTCCACCGAAGGCAAAAAACAGCGAATGCGAAAATTCAGCGAACTGTCGCCAAATTCTTCGAGATTGATGCTGATCGGCGGGTCGTTCAGGACCTCGGGGTGGCTGCTGACCGTTTTGAACAGCAGGCCGTGCACCCGTTCCGCATCGCTTCCATAGGCCACGCCAACATCCATCACCAGCCGGCTGGTCACGTTGGACAGCGTCCAGTTGAGCAATTTGCCCGTCATCAAATCCTTGTTGGGAACGATCAGTTCCTGGTGGTCCCAGGTCATCACCGTCGTGGCCCGCATCTGAATGCGCGTGACGACTCCGTTGGTTCCATCGATCGTAACGAGGTCCCCAACCCGCACCGGGCGTTCAAAAAGCAGTATCAGTCCGGACACAAAATTGGCAACGATTTCCTGCAGTCCAAACCCCAGCCCGACCGTGACGGCGGCGACCAGCCAGCTGTACTGTTCCCACTGGATTTTCAGAAAACTGAGA
>JBGSVU010000650.1:0-17713 GCA_041752775.1 Pirellulaceae bacterium
ACAAAATCCGCGACTCGCGTGCGTTTCCTCGTGTACGCCCGTCATGGGCGTGATTGTATTGGGGTGCAAGTCCCCTGTACGAGACTGGAAACTTTCAGGGATCAGTAAACCAAATGAACACCATCGAAAGGCAAGTACCAGACGAGGGCAACTGCGGATGGGTGACCGACCGTGGGGAGGAAGCCTGCGGATGTATGGTTAATCGCCGGGTCTGCCGGTTGCCTTCAGGGCACCACGCCCCACCCGGATGCATCCACGTCAAAACCGCGAGGTTACGCACAGAAACATCCTGCAAGGCCGGTTCGGCGGGCGAGTCAGCACAACCTGACAAAGCCCATCCCAGTCAGTTCGATCAGGTAAATGAAGAGCTTGCGCGGCCAAACATCACGCTCTTGTCCGGGGAGACCTGCCAGATGGACTGCGGGCCGTCGTTCGCGCCAGCGAGTAAGCAACTGCGGCTGAAAGGCGGAAACGGGCGGAAGCAATTCCGTCCGGGCGAGGCAGGAGTCAGCCGAGGTCGTAGTACCGACCCTCGAATGCCAATCGAGACGGGAAGGACCGAACAATGAAGAGCCAGGAGGAGCCACCGGTGAACTCGCGACGAGGGAACCCCCGGGAACCAAATGATCTGTATCGTTCAGTCGGCGACGGCTCGCGGACCACAGGTTCATTATCCCTGCCGGGGCCGACCGTCGCGGCGCACACCGGGCAGCCAGCCTTGGGCGACATTAGTGAGTCTTTGATGGAACGCGTTGTCGAGAGTGCCAACATGGACACCGTCTGGAAAAACGTGAAAGCGAACCGCGGAGCCGCTGGCCCCGACGGGATCACGATCGCCGAATTCCCGGACTGGATTCGCCCCCGTTGGTCCACGTTCCGACAACAACTGCTCGATGGAACCTGTCGCCCGCAACCGGTGCGACGAGTGACCATCGAAAAACCCGATGGCAGTGGTCAGCGATTGTCTGGCATTCCAAACATCGTCGATCGTCTGATCCAGCAAGCCATCGTTCAGGTGTTACCGCCAATCATCGATCCGGGCTTCCCGAAATCGAGCTTTGGATTTCGACCGAAACGTTCCGGACACGGAGCGGCCAAGCAGATTCAGCGGATCATCCGTCGCGGCTATCACTACGCGGCTGATCTCGATCTGTCCAAATTTTTCGACCGCGTGCAGCATGACGTTCTCATGTCGCGCGTGGCCCGGAAAGTGAAAGACGATTGCATGCTTCATGGCAATCTCCTGGAATTCTGCCCCGGGGGGATATTCGGCAACCACCGACTTGAACGCGGCGGCGGATTGGTCAATGATGAACTCCGTCTGCTTCAACCCATCGCCAGGAAAATGCCGCTGTGACTGACCGATCCGTTCCGGAAACTTCCAATGCCGCTGATTCAGGAACGACCGCCGAAATCGCGCGGCTGCTGGACCAGGGCGATCATGCGGCAGCGCTCCAGCGAATGGCGAGTGTGTTTCTGCAGCGGGGCGACTACGACCGGTTGTTCGAAGTTCGCAAAATGCAGAGCCGGCTGCGGCTGGAACTGCCGCTGGTCTATTCGCGTCGTCCGGAGGGACTGACCGGGGAAAAACAGCTTGACCTTGAACGGGAACTGTCCGACGCGGCGCTGGAATGCGGCCAGTTGCTGGCGAATGCCGGAAATTTTCGCCAGGCCTGGACTTATCTGGGGGCCGTCGACAATGGCGACGCCGTGCGCCGGATTCTGGACCAGGCCCCCTGCACTG
Source organism: Pirellulaceae bacterium (assembly GCA_041752775.1). Classification (GTDB taxonomy): domain Bacteria; phylum Planctomycetota; class Planctomycetia; order Pirellulales; family Pirellulaceae; genus BJ22. Next base: position 1,745 of record JBGSVU010000650.1, read on the forward strand.
CCGACAACGTCCACGACGCGATCGAAATCTGTCTGCACCAGAATGCGCATCCCCTGTTGGGAATGAAGCTGGCGGTCGAACACCTTGGCACCTGCAGTTCGATCACACTGTTTGATTCGGTTCATCAGCTGTTGGACGGTCCGGGGCTGGCGGGCACCGCTGCCGTGCTGATCCGGCACTTGCACGACGAAATCAGTGCGACCGCGGCGCAACGAATGGGCCTGGAGGGTGACGTTGGTTTGCAGGCGATGATCGCGGGCCATGGGATCGCTTTGGCCCGCAACAGTCCTCACGCCGATCCCTCCCATCTGCATGGGATCCTGCGAATCGGCCGGACGCAAACCACTCCGGAGATGATCGATATGCTCTGGACCCTGTCCCGTTACTGCGGGATGTTGCCCGAGTCGTTGCAGTATCCGGGTGATCCACCTTTTGCTGCAACCGCGCTGCACCATCAGTGGTGGTACGGTTCCCAGGCAGGGCACAATGTCGAGCAGGCGCTGCAGCATTTCTGCACGGACCTGCAGCGGTATGAGAATCCGGGGCAACAAAGTCTGGCGAGAGAATACGGCGTCCTGCTGTTGTGGCAGCTGAAGCGTTTTGTGGAAGCCGTTCAGCTGGCGCTCTCTGCTCCGGCGGATTCGGAACACCCGCCCTATGCCGCCCATGGTATTGGCCCACACCTGATCGAGATGGCGTCATTGCCCGCAACGCGGGAGCTGGTCTGTCGGCACTATGCCGCGACCGGCGATCTGCTCGGTTTCGCCGTCACCCGAATGTTATGACCGCATGACAGAATCAGTTTGATTGGCACCGACTTCAGTCCTGTCTGGATTTTTCAGTACTTTCTGGATGCCGGGTGCTTCAGGCCGGAAACGGCGGAATACCGTTTTCCGTAAATCGGACCACGAACCGTGCCCCGTGGGGATCGACGTCCTGAATTCCGATTTCACCATGGTGTAATTCCACGATGGCCCGGCAGATGCTCAAACCCAGTCCGTTGCCGCGCCGTCCATCATCCCGCTGACGGGCAAGTTCAACCTGATAAAAACGATCGAAGACCTTGTTCTTTTCGGCTTCGGGAATTCCGCTGCCAGTGTCTTCGACCGTCAAAATAATCTGTCCCGCAGCCTGGACCAGCCCGACGGTAACGCATCCGTCCGGCGGCGTGAATTTGAGCGCGTTGTCCAGCAAATTGTTTACGACCTGTCGCATGCGATCGGCGTATCCATGCCAACAGACGTTCGGCTGGATACGGGTGACAATCCGGATCCGCGAATCCTCGGCAATACCGGAAAAAAATTCCGCGGATTTCGCCACGAGGTCACTCAGGTTGAACGGTTTCAGCGGCGGAGGTGTCTGTTGTGTTTCGGCATCCGACAGTTCCAGCAACTGGTTTACGAGATGCCGCAACTGGGCACACTGTTCGCTGACGGTTTCCAGTTGTTCCCGATATTCCGGTTCGGTGCGTTCCTTCTCCAGCGTGACCTCAACGCTGGTCTGGATGGCTGTCAGCGGCGAACGCAGTTCGTGCGCCGCATTGGCCGTGAATTCCTGCTGGCTGGAAATGTAACGCGCAATCTGGTCCAGAAAGTTGTTGATTTCCCCGGACAACTGGTCCAGTTCGTCACCCGTGTCGCGAATCGGCAGACGGCGTGTCATCTGTTTGGGTTGCAGCGTGCGAGTCGTCTCAATGATCTCGCGAACCGGGCGAATCGCCCACCAGGCCAGCAGGTATCCGCCGACCGGAGCCAACAGGCACAATCCCGCTCCAATCCACCACATGGAACGGGTCAACCCGCGGAAGCTGCGCTGAATAAAAGCGTCCGGCGTTCCGAGCACGATACGAAAACCCGGAATGCCGGGCCGTTCGATCTGCCGCCATGCCAGCAGCGTTTCGTCCTGCTGCCGAAACTGGATCGAGGACCGGAACGGAAGCGGCGTTGTGAGTTCCGGAAAACGCGGGCTTTTAAACACGACCTTCCCGGTCGGGTCCAGCAGTTCGACAAACCAGCCCTGATCGCGGTGCCCTTCGGCCTTGCGTTCAAACTCGGTGCGAATCGCCTCAGCGTCCGGATGCAATTCGCTGATCGCCAGTTCCAGTTCGCGGATTTCATCCCGCAAAACGTCAAAGGTCTCGCTGAGCAGCGTCAGACGCAGGCCTTCGCGAACTGCCAGCAGCGCCAACAGGGAAGCCAGCAGAACGACCAGCGTGTTCCAGAAGGCCAGTCGAAAGCGAAGCGAGCGAAAAAAATTGCTGGTCAAAAGCCACCGATTGAAAAACTGTTGCCTGAATCCCTGGGAATTTGAACCGTCCGGGGCTCACATCACGATTGTAGAACAGGGAGCCGTTCGCGCGCCGGGATCTGACGCGTTTTATGGACAATGAATTAGCGACCCGTGAACGCTTGCGTAGAACAGTCCGACGCAAAATTCCTGCCATTAAACATCTGTCACTCCGGTTGGGTTCACCGGATCGCCGGCATGAATCGAATATCCCCTCCCGCGAACGGTGACCACCAGCGACTCGCCGGACTTGCCCAATTTTTTGCGCATCCGGGTGATGTGGACTTCGATTACGTTGGTCGGTCCGTCCCACTCGAAACCCCAGACATGTTCGCACAACATTTTTCGGGTGACGACCTGTCCGGCGTGTCGCATCAGCAGTTCCATGATGCTGAATTCGGTCGGTGTCAGATCGATTTCCCGACCGTCGATCTCGGCCCTGCGAATCGTCAGGTCGAGGGTCAGCTGGCCGACCGAGAGGCTGGCGGGCGGGCGGGTTGCGACGCGGCGACAGACGGCCTCGACGCGGGCCTTGAGTTCTGCAAAGGCAAACGGTTTGACCAGATAGTCGTCGGCGCCCAGTTCCAGGCCCTGGACTTTTTCGTTCACCGCTCCTTTGGCCGTCAGGATCACGACCGGTGTTTTCAGGCCGCGCTGACGCAACTCGCGCAGCAGGTCCAGGCCCGATATTTCCGGCAACATCAGATCCAGCACAATCACGTCCGCCTGCTGCGAAATCGCCTTGTCCAGTCCTGACCGGCCGCCCGTCGCCCACTGACAGTCGTGGCCAGCCTCCTGAAAACCCTGCACCAGCGATTTGCCAATCGTCCGGTCGTCTTCGACAACGAGAATGTTCATGAGCGATTGCGGGGTCAGACGGGATAACGGGACCCATTGTCCCGGTCCCGATTGTCACGGTATTCCGCGATGATATCGAGGCCGATCGGAGGCCACCTTTCGAATTTGTAATGGAGCGGCAGCCCGGCGAGAGGCTCTCCGCGGGAAACTCGCTGTGCAACCCGCCAGGCAGGCCGCCGTCCTTTTCCGGGCGACATTAAAAAATCCAGACGCGACCGGGCCGGAGGTGTTATCGCCGGCCGTTTATTGCTGACTGTTTTCGAAACAGAACAGTTTGGTGGCGCTGCGGATAAACAACTGGTTGCCGCTGATTGCAGGAGTCGCGTCGATGGACTCGCCCAGACTGGTCTGGTGAGCGACATCGAACCCGGTTCCATGATTCAGCACGACGACTTCGCCTTCCCGCCCGCAAACGTAGATGTGATCGTTGGCCGCCACGAGTGATGCGTAAATCGAATTGATTCCGGGCAACCGGGTCTGTTTGATCACGACGTCGCCGGTTTTTGCATCCAGGGCGGACAGAATGCCTTCGCGCGATTTGGTCAGATAGACCTGGCCCTTGTAAAGCGTGCCGGTTGCGATGTACGGTGCCGCGTCGTTGCGGCTCCAGAGAATTTCCTTGCTCCCCGACACGTCGCCCTCGGCATCCAGCGAAATGGCCTGAACGGCGAAACCCTGATAGCCCGTCATGCAAATCGTCACACCCTCCATCAGAAGCGGTGTCGGAATCGGATTCAGGACCTGGCCACTGCACTCCCAGACGAGTTCGCCGTTTTCGAGGTTATAACTGCGGACGCGGTTGGTCCCGCTGGTGATCACCTGGGTAACACCGTCGTGCTGGACGATTTGAGGGGTCGCCCAGGTGGTTGGTTCGTCGCGGGCCTGCTTCCAGAGGTCTTCGCCCGTGGCAGCGTTGACGGCCAGAATAAATGAATCCCCTTCATGATCCCAGGGGATAACCAGCGTATTGCCATGCAGGGCAACCGAGGCGCCTTCGCCGAAATCATTCCGTGTTTCCATTTTGCCGAGGTCGCGATGCCAGACCTCTGTCCCGTTCATGTCCAGACAATAAATGCCCTGTGACCCGAAATTACACCAGAGATGCTGGCCGTCCGTGACAGGCGATCCGGATGCAAAGGTGTTGGTGTCGTGCCCGCCTTCGTGGGGGGCTCCGCTGGCAAGTGTTTTGTTCCAGACGATTTCCCCGGAGTTCCTGTCAACACAGATGACGTTGAAGTCATGGGGTTTGGGGGGCGCTCCTCCACCCCGTCCACCGCGACCGCCCCGCCCGCCGCGACCACCACCCCGCTGCGGAGCACTTTCGGCAGTTTCCGGAGGCTGTTCAGCCGGTTCCGCCTCGCCGGTTCTGGGCGATTCGATCGCGGTCATCAAATAGATCCGGTCGTTCCAGACAATCGGGCTGCTGTGTCCTTTGCCCGGGATGGTGGTTTCCCATTTCAGGTTTTTATCCAGCCCGAATTCGACGGGGGGAGTCGCCGTGGCCGCGACACCATTGCCGTCGGGTCCGCGAAAATTGGCCCAGTTGTTGGCTTCCTGGGCCGATACTGTCGATCCGCCCGAACAGAAGCAGGCAACAAGAACGGACAGAAAAAAATGAATGCGGCGCATGGTCAATAACTCCGGAGCAGTTTGAATTCAACGGTTCGATGCACTGGACTGCATCCCGTCGAAATCATAGCTGTCCCGGTCCGTTGATGCCAACGGAGGCAGGCCTGAAGGAAGCGGGCCGGCTAATTGACCGTGACTGTCGCCACACCTGCGGTCGTTTTCTTCACGTCCGCCGGGCTGCCCGAGCAGGTAATACTGGCGGCACCTGCGGCACTGCCATGAAAGGATTTGGTGGCGTGAACAGTGGCCGATCCGGCACCGGTCAAACTGACGTCGGCGTTCTCAACAATCAGCGCTGCCAGATCACTGTGAGTGGCACCCGCCGCTTTCAGGTTCAACGATGCCGCAGTTCCCGATCCTGTGATCCGGCAGGCACCCGCCAGATCGAGCTCCAGCGAATCACCGGAAAAACCACTCAGTTCCACGCCGACCGCCCCGGCAGCACCAATTTTCGAAAGCGCGGTTGCCGTCACCTCATAAACCAGCTCCGTTTTCGGAGAAATCGATTCCGAAGGCTGCAGAATCAGCCGGTCGCCTTCAATCCGCGTGTCCAGCAGCGGCAGAATGTTGTCGTCGGCCGTTACCGTTACCGCCGGTTTGTCTGCGAAGGAGATTTTCAGCGTGCCCGATCCGCGAATTTCGATCGAACTGAAGTCTCCAATCTCCCGGGCCTCGGTTGATGAAATACCCGACCCCTGGACTCCGCTGGACACCAGCGTGGAACTGGTGAAAACCCCACATCCGGCAACAACCAGAGAACCCAACAACACGACGGAGGCAAAAAAACAGTTACGTGGCATGAGACAATTCCAGAGGTGGTTTGCGAAACAAAACAGGCGGTAATAAACACAAAGGTGAATTCGGGTCAAATTGCGAGTTCGCTGGGCAAAGGGGTTTTATTGGAGAGGATTTGCTGGATTGCCTGTCTTCGGCAGGATTTCGCCTACTGCCAGTACGACCGGGACAATTCGGCCCTCGATCGATTTTCAACATGACGGCACAACAGCTGGCAGTGAGGGCCGACAACAGGGCGCAGGCTCCATGGCAAAAAAAGGCGTCCCGGGAACTGGGACGCCGTGGCTGTTTCAATATTATTTCCGCGATTCTGCGGGCCGGGCTGCAGGCCGAAAAACAGTTACTTGCAGAGCATGGCGCACAGTGGCGAGCCCTTTTGTTTTCCACAATCCGCGCACTTCTCTGCGTCTTCCTTGCAGCATTTGTCGCCGCCTTTGGCCTGGCCGCATTCCTTGCAATAAACCACCCCGTCCTGCGGGCTGAGACCAGCCACACAGCAGAGTTCCGTTCCTTTCTGGAATCCGCAGGCGTCACATTTCGCGGCGTCGGTTTTGCAGCAATCATCGCATCCGGCACAACATCCGCACTTGCCGCAAATGTCGCTTTCCAGGGACACAGGGGTCGTCACCGGTGATGTGGACGACGAAACTGCGCTGTTGGCCGGCGTCGATGGGGTGGTTTCAGCTTTCTTGTCGCAACCGGTGGCCAACACAGCGAGAACTGCCATCCCGCAAACGATGGACAAAATTCTGTTCATGCTTTTCTCTCCTGATTCAAAAAAACGAACTGACGAAACGCCGAATGGCAAGTTTACCAGACTGGCAAGCGCCCTGCACAGAAGGTCCCCGCGGGCTGCCCGAATCGGTCGTGCATGCCAGCGGTACGAAGGGACTGCCGCAGGGGTAAAATCGCCGGGATTTCCACCGTACAAGTGTGTGGGACAGCTACGTTTTTCGTCCGGTACGGTCGCAACAGGCCGGATGGCCGGTTCTGGGTGTCACATGCCGGGATTGCGGAACTTGATTTTTTCCACCAGCCGCTGGACGCCACCGTCCGGGAGTTTTTTTCCCGATACGCTTTCCATCGCCTGCACGGTCCAGACATACCGCAGGGCCGGATCGATCGTGAATTCGACTTCGACCTCCGGCGCGGTCGAGGGATCGCCATTGCCCGCAAGGGTTTGCTCCACAAAGGCCGTCAGACTGTCGAACATCCCTTCGCCGCTGAACGTCTGCGAATCGAAACTCGTGTCGACGTCGATTCCGGCAATGTTGCGATTGGCCCCGGCGCGAAGGTTGACCTGGATCACGGTCGGCAGGACGTCTTCGGGGTTTTGCTGGGCCTGGCTGTTGAGGGGCATTTTGACGTTAAAGTCGGCTTCCAGCGCCGTGACTTTGAACGTCATCACAAAAAACGCCAGCAACTGGAACACGATGTCGATCATCGGGGTCATGTCTGCCTGGGTTTCATCGCGTTTGTGCCGCTGGCGGAATCTCATGCTATTGCCGCTCCTTGACCCGAAGACTGAACTTTTCCAGTTTGCTGTCCTGGCATTTGGCAATCAGCTCCTGGACTTGTCCGGTAGGTGCGTCCTGATGAGCCCGGATGACCACGCTGATTTCCGCTTCGGGCACCTGCCGCAACGCTGCCGCCTGGGTTTCCCGGCGCAACAGCGAAGTCAACAGGCCGATCTGTTCAATGCGCTGGCCATCGTGGATCACGCTTCCGTCGTCATTCAGATTGAGGATGATCTGGTAGACCGGCACCGTCTCTGGCGGGATGGCGATGGCACTGGTTGGCAGCTGGATTTCTTCGGCCCGTTCGATTTGCGAAAAGTTCATGATGAACATGAAAAACGCAATCAGCTGGAACGTGACGTCGATCATCGGCGTCAGGTCAATCCCCAGCAGTGTTCTTTCGGTTTTTTTGAAACGCATCGTCTGATTCCACCGCTCAGGTTTTTGATCCGATGCTTTCAAAACGACTCATCAGCGTGTCGCTGTGAATTCCCACCTCAAGTTCCAGCCGCTCGAAGCGGTTCCGCAAAATGTTGTAGGCCGCGATGGCGGGAATGGCGATCCCCAGCCCGATCAGGGTCGTCACCAGAGCCTTGGAAATACCGTCGGCCAGTTTCTGCGGGTCGGGAGATCCCCCGGCGGTGGCGATTTCGAAAAAGGCACTGATCATGCCGTGGACCGTGCCGAACAATCCAACCATCGGCGAAATCGTGCCGATCAGCGCCAGGTAGGACAACAGGTGCTGGATCTTCATGCTCTCTTCCTGACCGGCTTCCTGCATCGCTTCGCTGGCCTTTTCGTAGCCGCTGTTGATGCGGGCCAGCCCGGTGGAAAGGACATTGCCCAGAAACGAATCGTCGGCCTTGGCCAACTCGTAGGCGTCCTGGTAACGTTTTTCATCCAGCATCCCTTCAAAGCCGTCGATCAGCGGCTGGGGACAAACCCGTTCGCGCCGCGCCGAGACAATGTTCGTGATGATCAACCCCACCAGTACAAAGGAGAGCCCGACGAAAACAAAAATGTACGTCAGCCCCAGCGAGTTGTAGAGCCAGACCAACAGCGATTTTTTCTGGCCAGTCGCAGCGGCACCCGCGTTGTTGTTGGCCCCTGCGTTGTTGTTCGCCGCATTGTCGGCCGCTGCAGGCTGGGCCGCCCCATCACCGGCCGCCGGCTCCTGTCGGGCGGTCGCGGCAGCAGCGATCGAAGTCCGCGCCAACCCTGTCAGCGGCAGAACGATCATCCCGATCGCCAGCAACAGCAGAGTGGAGCGGCGAATTTCGCCAGTTCTCAAACGATGCAGTCTCAACGCCATGGTCACTTCCCCGTTTCCTCTGTTCGCAACGTGATCACAGTTTACAAAATCCCATGCCCGTCCGGTTGTCGGGAGCTGCCCAAATCCCGAAAAGTTCCCGCACGCTTGTGTATGACGGCCGCGGACGTTCTCCCGGCCGAAGGCGCCCAAGGGGGCTCTTACCCGACCGGCGTGGCAGTCCATCGTACCGGATGTCCATCGTAACCTGTGGAAGCCGGTTCTGCATTACTGCTGCAGTTTGGCGGCCCAGACCGAGTTCCTGTACAGCCGCTTGAGGGTCTCCTGGGCTTCCCAGCCCTGATCCTGTTTGTCGAGTTTGGGCCAGATCTGCGAAAGATACCACAGGGCTTCGGCGTGTGCCTCCGGCTGGTTGAAAAACAGCAGGTCCGTGTGCAAATAGGCCAGCACGGCGGCCTTCAGGTTCCCTTCCTGAAAATGACAGTAGCCAATCGTATTGTAGATCTCGGCAAACAGCGCCGAGTTGTCAGGATTCTGTTCGGCAACCAGTTTCTCGGCCATTTGGCGCGCCGACTGGGTGTCGCCCGTCAGGGCAATGGCCCGGGCCTGCAGTGCCATCGCGCGGGACTTGATCTGTTCGGCGTCGTCGCCGGTAACATTCGCGGCGAGTACGGCGGCCATGCTTTTGCCAGCCCCCTCGCCGTCGCCACTGGCCAGCTGGGACAACCCGACATAAAAACTGCCTTTCATGCGGTACTCATCCGAAGCGGCCTCGGCCAGTTTGGCGTACTCGGCCTGGGCCAGATCCGGGCGCCCGATGACCGAAAGCAGCCGTCCCAGCCGCTCCCGCATCGGCCAGGTGTAAAAACTTTTGGGGTATTTGGCGAGAAAAGCACTGACGGTGGTCCCCGCATCGTTCGGTGTCACCGCGCCGCCATGCAGTGCCGACTCGGCCGCACCCAAAGCCCGCTGCCAGGCGATTTCGTGCTCCATTCCGCCCCTGACCGAATCGGCCTTGGCCAGTTCTTCCAGCCCTTCGTCATAGCGTTCCGCTGCGAAACGGTTCATCGCCCTCGTCAACTCTACCGGCGCCTGCGTGTAGGTCATATTGCGGACATTGGTCATGTCCACCGTTGTTGTCTCGCGTTCGGTTTTGACAACAATCGTGTCGGGAGTCATGTCGGTGATCTCGCCGCGCACCGTGCCGCCCGACTTCTGTGAAATGGACACGCTTTGCGCCTCAGCAGCCTGTGCCGCAAACAACAGCACCATCAACACGCCCAGTGGGACCCAACTTGTGGCCCATACCGGCAACCGCGTGCCGCAGAAAACGGAACTGATCATTCGGAAATTTTTCATGGTGCGTGTTTCTGCCATGGTCCTGAATTTGCTGGATTCAAAATTGACTGTTGACGTTTGCCGGGAGTTGTCGTTCGTCGCTGGTTCCCGATGTAAAGTTCGTTCTATTTCTTCTGGGCCGCGAGAATGCGCTGTTCCAGAGCATCGACCCGCGGTTTCCATTTCGGGCCACCTGTTTCCGGATCGGCGCGGCGCCAGTTGGCCAGTTCTGTCAGTGCCGCATCCACGGCTTCCGGGCTGGGTTTGAGAATGCCATATTCCAGTCGGCTTTCGATCAGCCCAAACAGGCAGCGGCTGTAAACTTCCGCGAATTGTTCCTTGTTTCGCGTCGCCATCACCAGTTGTCGCCAGCCCCAGATTGCGTTCTGCTGGCGACCGGTTTTGGCGTCGGGGCGTTTTTCAGTTCCCATCATGGCGCGCCCCAACGCATCAGCGGATTTGGTTTTCTGTCCCTGAATCTGCAGGGTTTCTGCGGCATCCATCTGGGCAATCAGCAAGGTTGGGCGTTCCGCCAGCAAATCCGCGAGGGACTTGATCGCCTGGTCCCAGTTTCCCGCGCCGCGGTGGGCCAGTCCGAGAAAACGGCTTGATTCCAGCCGCAGGCCTTCCGCCTGGGGATCGTCCGCAAAGCCTTTTTGCCGCGCCGATTCCAGCAACTGGACAGCCGTTTTGTACAGTGATTCGGTCTGGTCGGGCCCGGCTCCGCTCTCGGCCATCGAGTCCGCAACGTCGATCAGGGTCGATGCCGCCCACAACGTAGTGCGGCCTTCGCTGGTGGTGTTGCCCAGCGATTTCAGAAAGGCAGCCAGGTTCTGCGCCAGCGCCGCACGCTGGCCGGGAATGGTGATCGAATCGAGTTGCGATTTCAGCTCATCGGCGATCTTGCGGTAAATCGCGGCCAGTTCACGGCTGGCATCCTCGGCGGGCAGGGCCTTCAGCTTTTCACGCAAGGCCGCCAGCACACCTTCGGCCCTGGAAATCCACTGGGCCGGATCGCCACCATCACGCATACACCCGAGGTAAGCCGTAATCGACGTGCGAAAAGTCTCCCGCTGAAAAACGTCGGCGTCGGGCGACCCGCTAATGGCCGCGTGGCCCTGTTTGATCAAATCCAGCGGACCGACACCCGCGCGTTCCAGTTCATCGACCGCCAGCCCGGGATTGCCCAAGTCAACCAGAATTCTGGCCAGCAGCAGGGACCCGCGTGCCGATTCGAAATCGACATTGGCATCGGTCACACCGGCCATGGCTTCGTCGAGGATCGCGCGTGCCTCGCCCAGCTGCCTGGTGAATTCTTCGCTGCGCTGCTGCAACTCCGCGGCACTCAAACCGGCCCGTTCGCCCTGAACCCGGTTCCAGATCTGCTGGGCCAGCTGGATGTTGATGCCGATGCGCGTACCGGAATTGCCAGCCATGTTCTGTGACAACTCGCGGGCCCGTTCCATGTCGCCCGAGGAGAGCGCCAGCTGGGCCATGATCGTGGCGGCGCGGGACCCTTCGGGACTGCCTGGCCAGCGGTTCCGGACGATCTCGCAAACCTCCATCAGTTTCTGTTGCTCAAACGCGCGGTCGTCTTTTGCCGCAACGGAATACATCGAGGCGTAGGAATTCATGACGACCCCGGCGGCCTGTCGTGTCCATTCCACCGCCGGGTAATGCTTCAGCAAAAACTCCCCAATCAGCGCCGCTTCGAAATAGCGGTCCATCGAGTAATAACACCACGCCTGGAGAAACCGGGTGTGATTCAAATCGGCGCGGGACGTTTCGCTGGTCGCCAGCAAAGTCGCCTGGCGCAGGGCATCGAGCGTCTGGCGGACCTGAGCGTCCAGTTTCTTTTTCTGTTCGGCGATCTGTGTTTCCAGTTCCGCCCGTTCGCCTTCGGCCGCCGACTGCAGCCGGGTTTTCAGGTCGGCCAGTTCGGAGCGTTCCAGATCGGCATCGCCGAGCAGTTCGGCGGCGAGAATTTTGGCTTCCTCAAATGTTGTCGGGACGGTCGGCCCGGTTTCGCTGGCCGATTCCGGCAAATCGATGTTCCAGGTCGCCAGCAGGTCGCGGGCGACATCCTGTTCGCTGCCAGGCGTCCGCGCCACGGTCTTGGCCATGATGGCCGCGGTGCGGTTCAGATCGCGAATCTGCGCCGCCGTTCCACCCGTTTCGGCCAGCAATTGGGCTTTGGTCCGCAGCGCCCGGGCGACTTCCAGCTGGATCGTCAACCACTCCTGTTCGCGCTGCTGCAGGCGGGTCAAATTGGCCAGCATCGGCTGCAACCGCTGGATCACCATCTCATGCGGGTAGGGTTCCATTTTTCGCCACGCTTCGATGGCCATGATGGCGGCCCGACGTTTGATCGGCAGCAGGTCCGCGCGACCTTCCATGATCAGCAGATCATTCAGCTGTTCGGCCGCCTTCTGGTACTCGCCCAGCTTCTGCAAACAGCGCGAGGCGTACATGCAGGCATCGACACCAGCGGCGAACTGGCGATAGTCTTTCCAGACATCCTGGTATTCGGCCTCGGCACTGACCAGCAGTTGATTCCGTTCCGCCGATCCGGCGGGCCATGTGTCGGCGAGGAATTCGGTCGCGATGGGAATTCGCAGGCGGATCTGGGTGAAGGTCTTTCTCAGCTGGTTGACGGTATCGCGATCCACGTTGCCCGGTCCGTCGTCGGAACGCAACTGCTCGAGGCGGGCTTTGGTCACCTCGCGGGCTTCGTTGAAGGCGGCAACGCTGGTTTCCAGCAGTTGCCGGGACTTGAGCAGAAATTCCTGGCGTTCCGAATCGGACAGCCGTGGCGACTCGGAGCGTTTGATATAGGCCTGGGCCTGGCGAAAACGCAGGTTGGCGAGAGCTTCCGAGGCGAGGCTGCGGTCGTCCGTCGAAGGGCTGTTTTTTGAAAAGGCTTCCAGTAACGCTTCGGCTTCGCCCAGCCGCTGGTCCCACAGCTCAAAATTTCTCAACTCGGCCACGCTCTCGACGATCGTCTCGGCGCGGTACAGGGGAATCCGGCGGCGAAAGGACTCGCTCGCCAGCTGGCCCGCTTCCATCTGGTCCAGATAGGTCAGTGCCAGGTCGTAGTGGCCTTTCTCCCGCAAAGCGGTCAGAAACGCTTCTGCCGGTTCTTCGGCCTGCAGTCGCGCGGCTGTACCCGCCATCAACATCGCGGACAGGGCGATTCCCGCCAGCCACGCTGGAATTTTTTTGCCGATTGTCATTGTCATGCTGCCGGTTTCTGTCCGATGCTTGCCCTGCCCAGTACCCCAAAGTGTATACCACCGCCGCCTGCGGGGCCTGTCAGGTTCCAATCGACAACTGCAACAAAGAACAACGCCCCACAGCGGCCATTATGGCAGAATTCGACATTGATTTGCAAAGGCCTGGATCCGCGGCCGGACGAAACCAGCAACCAGCCGTTCCTGGCAACACCATCGGCCAGTTCCCCAAAAAGTCAGGTGCACACCCGCATTTCCGAATCCCATACCCCGGCAGGGGTTAGAAGCCATTAGCCGGTGGTTTCGCGGTCTGCAGAATGCAGAACGCGACACCACCGGAAAGCAGGCAACCCAAACCCGAATGCACCCCGAAGGGGTGCCAGCCAACTCTGAGCGTTTTCAACCATATGGCACGCGCGTGGCGCCCGAACACCTTACCGACTCCATCCGGATTTCAATCCTGGGCAACAATTCAAAAGGGTGGTGGCACCAAAATAGCGCACCCAACAGATTGAAAACCGAAAACCAGGTCTGACCCCGCGATGCCTGTAATGGGTGTGTAGCGCCAAAGAAACGCACCAAAGAATCGCGATGTCGTGTCTCACCGTACCAGCCGCGGTTCCCCTATTCCTTCGCCTTCAGGGCTTTCAACAAAGTGACCGCTCCGGATTTTTCTGGATCGACCAGTTCTTCAAATTTCCCCGTGTCCATCAACAGAATATCCTTGTCCAGCATGTTTTCCGGAACAGGCTCGTTGACCGAAAACCAGTGTACATCCACCTGTTGGCTGAGGAGCCCCACGTTCGGACTTCGATCGGGATTGAAAAACTGGGAGACATAACTGGATTCGGTGGAAACGGGCAATGCAAGGCTGCCTGTGGTGTCCCACTGAAACGAAGCCTTGTCTTCACTGGATCTGCCACCGTTCCGCGATTCGGTGTACGACAGCATTCTTGCCGGCAGGCTGCTGTGAGCGTGGAGATGCATTTCAATGACTTGCCTTGTGTCGTCACTCCCCGTCTTGTCCACACCAAAACGCAACCGCACTTCTTCGTCAGTGTTGACGGCATCAATCAACATGGAACCGTTCATGTAATGGGAGAGGAATTCCTCTACGTCGGGCAGGCTGAATCCGGTTCTCCAGATTCCGATGCTCCGCGGGTCTTCGAAAGACGTGAGCCCGAAGCACAGGTCGCCGGTTACGGTCGAGAGTGAATTGGAGCCGGATTGCCAGTAAAACTTTGAGCCTGTCAGGTCTTCGATTCGGCGACTGTCCAGCGTCCTGACGGTACGCACGTCTGCGGTCTCCGTGACTTTGTCCAGTTCTGTCCATTCACTGATGGTTCGGGAAAGAATCAGAAACCGCTGTCGCTCAATATCGAACATGATGCGCTTGAATACGGCCTCGCTCAGGACGGTGCCTTCCCTTTCTTCGGCACGCCCAACACACTGTGGTCCATCATAAAACCGGCGCGTCATGGTCAGGACATCGCCCGTCTGGATACCGTGAGCATTTGAAATCGCTGCCCCCAGGATTCCACACTGCAGGGCCTTTTCGTCATCAGCCGGCAACCGGTCGGTGTCCTGTGCGTGGATCGCCATCACGGCATTCCCCGCACAGACGAAGCAGAATGCGAGACGAACCCAGTGTTGATAAAGTTGCATGATATACTGTGCCCCCTGTATTGAACGTTAGATATGCCCGTCAATTCGGGTGCATTCGGCCGGACTTTCCCCGCATGCAATTCCTCTCGCAACACCCCGCTTTGTCCGGCAGTCACCAGTACCTGGCCGGAAGGCGCAAAGTTAATCCTGAGAGTGCCTTAAAAGACGATTCATCATGCTTCATTCCTCCGGAAAAAGTGCAATAGTATCGATCAATACGGATTCGACGGGTGTGACAATGGTCCAGCGAACAGGGGTCTCACCAAGCGGCTTGCCGTCCCGTTCAGGACGCGCAGAAACGAGTCTCAGGCGATATAGCGAATCGTTGATCCGCTGGCTGTGAACAGCGATATCCGCGTCGTCAGCCTCGCAGGAAATTGACTGGACAATGTTCTTTTTCCGCACGGGTGTGGGCTGGTCCGTTGCGGATTTCTCGCGAGGTGCTTCCAGCAACGGTTGTTCTCCAGTTGCCTGCACGATCGCGCTCGCCTCGAATTCGACGTGTGAGCCCTCGACGCGGCGAAATCGGATGATGCCAGGGCTGAATTTGACGACTTGCCGTCGCAAAAAAGTGATTCTCGACGATGACTCGATGCCCGTTTTCCTGTCATGAACCACAACCACTCCGCCTGCGCCAGCAATTCCCAGGAGTTTTTCTGCCGCCGAGAAGCAGGCCCAGGGCTGGCCGTCGCGAATTTCCAGAGATGGAACAATATTTGACAATTCTTCGGGCATCCGGATTTCCAGTTGGCTGGCCTCAAGGGGCGGAGTCAACACGATCGGCACCTCCCACATCGAAATGTCACCGTCTGATTCCAGGGAGAGAGTCGGTGGCAGATACAAAACCCCTTTGAGTTCGCCGCGGACGTCCAAATGAACAGTAACAGCGTCGGCGTCCCAGAACGACATTTGAATGGCAAACCTGCCAGTGCTGCTCGATTTGGGAGCCTGAAAATCGATTTCAATATCGATTGCCTCCCCCTCAGCAATCGAACGCTCCGTGCACGCGACGCGCACACAATCACATCCGGTTAAAAGTCGGTCAAAACGCAGGGCCTTGCCGCTGTTGTTAACCAGTCTCCCAAGAAACTGAACCCGTTCGCCCGCATGAACCGGCCCAGTTAATACTTCCGCACTGGCAGACTCGTTATACTCTGATGGCCGACGCAGGTCGGCGACGATTTCAATTTCCTGACTGGCGTTTTTTGTCGTCGGTTTCGAGTCTTGCAGCATTCCAAAACTGCTGGTCACCGGTAGAGTTGCCACAAACAACAGCAGGCGGTGATATTTGTTTTTTAGCATGTCAAAATACCTGCTGCAGACTGGACTGGAAAACCAGGGCCAGCGCAGTGTTTAGGCAAAATGGGGTGTTGGGGGAAGG
>JBGSVU010000651.1:0-5664 GCA_041752775.1 Pirellulaceae bacterium
GAAGCAGATTTTTCAACAGGTGATTTTTGATGCAGTAAAAGGCCATTCGGTGGTCGAACGTCATCTTAACTGGTTGCGAAACCGTGACGGCTGCAGCCCTGTGCCCGGTGCTGTCACGCCCGTGCTGCCACACCCATGCCGGCATCGCCAATCCAGCACCGCCGTTCGACCCCACTGTGCGATCCGAATTCCCATCTGCAGAATAATAGTCCGTGCGGACCATAACCAGAGGCCGAAACCTCCCGATCGGGCAAGTTGCGGAATAAAAGCCCCACTTTTAATGAAGCATCCGTGCGTTGGGCGGGTTTTTTCTGGGGAGCCGGCCATTTCAACTTGAGGGTGACTTTGGTCCGCCGGCCAGGCAAACTGATCTAGGTAGGCTGGCTGGAATGGACTAGATTTTAGAGACTAAGTGAACTCGGCAATACAAGACGGAATTGCCACACCCAAACGGGGCAACACGCAACTGCCGACCTTGATGGAGCAGGACATGATGGAACATGCAATCAGGCTGACGGAACTGGCGATCGACAATCGTCCGGTCAATTCGTATCTCAACCAGAATTTGCCCATCGGCAATCCACCAAACGGTCTGGCCTGCAGCGAGGACTGGACCAGCGGCACGGAGTGGACTGGAAACATTGTGCTGGCGGGTTTGCATCCCCGGTTGAACGTCGTGGTGTCCAGCCATGCGCCCACACGGCAACGCATCCGTAACTTTCTGAAATCCGGGCTGGCCGATTCTGTCAGTCGCGAAGAATTCCGGATGAATGAAACGGGAAATCTGTCGCTGCAACAGGGCGGTCGCAGCGCGCGATTCCAGGCAACGGTGGGTGGGTGTTTTTTCAGCAGCCCGCCTGCCGGCGAAAAATTCACGAGTCCGGAAACCCGTTTTTCGCCGCTGGTAACTCCGGTTCAGCGAGAAATTTTTGAAGGGCTGCTCGACGTCGACTGTGACAGCCAGCTGGAGAGCAATTCCCCCGAAGCGCTGGCCCTGGCGGCGGGGACCTTTGTCCGGCATTTTGTTTCGCCCGGTGTGCCGGCTATCTGGAACAGCCATGCCGAGTATCTGCGTTGGACCGTCCAGGCGCGCGACCGTCGCAGCCGGCTGGAAACCCTCAGCAGCGAATTGAAACAGACAGAACAGCAACAGCAGCAACTGCTCGCGAGTCTGGAAGAACAGCGCGGCCTGGCCGAGTCGCGCCGACAGGCGGAACAGGAGATCGCCGCCACTCATCACACGGTGCTGCATTTGACGGGATGCCTGACGCGGCTGGAGGACGAGCGGGACCGCCTGAACAGGGAAATTGCCACGCTCGAAGCCGGAATTCAGTCGCAGTCCGTGAATCTGCGGCCGGTCGGACTTGCCCCGCTGGTGCGGCTGTCGGGTTTGCTGGAACGGATCGACGAAATCGATTTGCAGCTGCAGGCCTGGGAAGTGTTCCAGAGCAACATTCAAGAGGAACGGTTGAAGTTGCGGGAAGAATCCTCCCGTGCAGCCAGCCTAAGTCTGGAATCAGAGGCACATCCCTATCATCGGGTTGGTGAGTTTCTCGCCCAGCTCGATTCGGCCGTCGCCCAAACCAGCGCTGAGTGCCACCACACGGTGCTGGATGAGAACAAACGGCCGCTGCACGCGATTCGCTTTGCCGACCACGCTGCAGCCCACACGTTTGCCTCCGAAACTGCCGAACGTTGCGAGGGAATGCGGGCCGATTTGCGCGGGGTGTGCGAAGAACTGGAGAACCAGTATCGCCATGTGCGCCATCGCTCCACGGTTGCCGAGATGAAGCAGTTGCGCCGCTGTTTTGATGACGTCACGGCAAACAGGGCCCGGATGACAGAGCGACGGCAACAATTAATGGACGAAGTCCGCGAGCTGGATCCCAAACTGGCGGCGGCCATTTCGCGCGTAGAAGCCGATTTTTTTCAGCTGTTGCGCCGGGAAGGGTTGCAGGCCGCACGAGCCCGGTTTGTGGAAGATTCCACTTTTTCGCCAGAGGCGGTTTCGGCACTGTACGTGCACCCGGCCACCGTGACGGAATCGGGCCGCGATGTTTCCGCACTGCGCACCCGCCTCGGTGAACTGGTGCTGAAACGGCAAAATGTGATTCAGGAATGGAACCTGACCCGCGACCAGCTGGCTGCCGCCCGCGAACGACTGCAGCAACAGACCACGATGCTGGACCGTTATCGCCAGGTGGACCTCGCCGGCCAGGAAAATCAGCTGGCCGCGTTGACCCGGCAAATCGCCGCAAAACGGCCGGAACTGGAATCGTTGCGGCTGCAGGTTGAGGATGACTCGCGCCGGCCCGCATGGACTCCCTCCCCGGAACTGGTTATGGCCAGTGGTTTGCTGGAAAAAATCAGCGGCGGCGATTTCACAGCGTTCCATTCCACTGGCGTACCAGTTGCCGGAACGTCATTGCAGACTCTGGCGGGCACCGCAGCCCTTCCATGGAATTCCACCGCCGCACCCGGTTTGACCATCGTCAACCGGCTGGGGAACGAGATTGCGCTGGCGGGGATAACGGCCGACGCAAGACGCGACTGCCGGATCTCGCTGGCACTGGCGGCCCAACGGCTGATGGCCGGGCAACAGGGGGCGCTGCCGCTGCTGCTCACCGTTACGGGAAACTCGCTGGCCGACCCATGGCTGCAACGGATGACACGTTTGGTTGAACAGCAGGGACTGGCGGGACTCCAGATGATTCTGTTATGTGATCGCAATCCGGTGCTGTCCTCACGCAGCGGAATCGAACGCAATGACCTGTTGCGAATTTACGAATTGCAGAACCCTCCGGTCGCCGAGTCGAACGCCCGTATTGTCAGCTGGCAACCGGTCGCGGGGCCGAACGTGGTTTGCCCGGCGGTGTACAACGACCTGAGCGACATTCGGCCGATTCAGCAACCGACTCATCGTTTCAGCAGTTCGCTGGGCAGCCTTCGTCAACAACGATCCGAATCGCCCGGTCGCGGCAGTGAAGCGCTGCCACCGATTGAAACCTCGATTTCCGAAGACACGTTGTTGCGCAACGTGCGCGTCTGTTCCGGCAGCCTGCAGGCCCACCTGGAAGTCGCCCGCATTTTCACCATAGCCGATTTGCTGGAACTGGACCCGTTCGATTTGCCCAGCACGATCAGCCTGCAGATGGTCCAGCCGGAAGAACTGGACCGCATCCAGGCGGCCGCGTGGTTGATGGTTTGCGTTCCGGGATTGAGTACGGTCGACGCCCAGTTGCTGGTCAACTGCGGGATGCTCGAACCGGAACAGCTGGAATCGACCCAGGCCGACCAGTTGGTCGCCCGCATCAGTCGCTTCTTTGCCGGATCAAACGGAAACGGAAACGGCATGTCCCCCCAGGAAATTGCTGGCCGTTACTCGAGGGAACGGATCGATCGCTGGTATCGCAGTCTCGATTCCACACGCTCGCGATGGAGGCAGTCGAACGGCTACAGCCGCCGCCTGCGCCGCCTGCCCGCCCGAAAAATGCCCAACCCCAGTGAAAACGAAAATTTCCAGACGGGGTATTTTGCGACTGAGCGCAAGCAGGCCTGGCGCCCAGGAGATTCCTATTTCGCCGACCAGGAAAGGACTCGCCCCAGCATCTGGCGCAGCCCCGAGCCGGATTCAGAAAGGGAAGCGGCATCCAGCCGGAATTCTGCCCGATACGTGCGGCCGGACCGCGAATCGCGCGATGAACCGCACGACGGGGACGAGCACTACCGAATACCGCGCGACGAACCGCGCAGGGATCGCGAAGCGAACAGGGATCGCCAGCCGCGCAGTTTCGAGCCGCGCGACCCTGAGAACCATGAACCCCGCGACACCAGCCGGGGCCACGAACCAGGCGAATTCGCGACACGCCAGCGGACAATGCCCGCCGACCGGGATCCGGTTCAGCGGAATGATCGCCAGCGCGACTCCGAACGGGCCCGTGTTGCGCGCCCCGCCGCGCACACCAGCGGGTTGCCGGACGGATTGAAGTTCTACCTGAACCTCGACGACCCCGTCGAAGCTGCCCCGTCGATCGGACCGCGCACCGCCGAACGATTTGAAAAAATCGGAATCCACACCATTCGGGATTTTCTGCGAACCACCGCCGAATCGATGGCCGAAAAAATCGACTACAAACGGATCGACGAGACCGTGATCCGGCAGTGGCAGGACCAGTCGCGGCTGGTCTGTCGTGTGCCGAATCTGCGCGGTCACGATGCCCAGCTGCTGGTCGCCTGTGGAGTCACGGAACCGGAACGACTGGAAACCATGTCGGCCGGCCAGTTGATGAGTCTGGTGGGGCCGTTTTCAGACACCAAGGAAGGCCTGAAGATCATTCGATCCGGCAAAAAGCCCGACCTCGACGAAGTTGCCGACTGGATCCGCTGGTCCAAACACACCCGCAGCCTGAACGCGGCCTGACCAGGCAGTTCCGTTTTTGCCCCCGGAATCGCTGGCTGGTATTCCAGACAGGATCGGCCTTCCAGCAGATTTGCCCTTGCAGGGATCGCTCTGCTGGCGAAATGCTTTATCGCATCCAGGTAAAGATCCGCGAAATGTCCAGGCCGAAAACGAAAATCATCAACGCCAGGATCAGGAACAGCCCGACCCAGGTGAGCAGTGCCTGAACGTGCTCGGTGACCGGGCGACGGAAGATCCCTTCATAAGCCAGAAAGACCATGTGCCCGCCGTCCAGAATCGGGATCGGCAGAAAATTCACGATCGCGAGATTGGCCGACAGCATCGTCAGAAACAGCAGCAGCCGCGAGGTACCCTCGCTTGCCTCCATCGTGGCGGCCACGGCGATGGTGCCCGGCCCGCCAAGGTTTTTGGGAGAAATCTGTCCCGATACCAGCTTGCCCAGCGTGCGTCCAATTCGTCCGGCGTCGTTCCAGGTCTGCCGCGCGCCCAGTTTCATCGACTCCGACCAGGAGCGGGCATGATAAACCGATTCCAGCGGAGTCAGTTGCATGCCGCGCGTTGGCAGAAACTCTCCGCCGTCGCGAACACTGGTCAGAACTGCGGGCGGTTGTATTTCTCCGCCACGTTCAAAAGTGATTTCGTACTGCGTTCCTCCGGGCAGATCGCGGATCATGTTCAGGGCTTCGCCCATCCGGTCGTCGGGCGGCAAAGGCTTCCCACCCAGCATTTTCGCCAGCAGATTGGGCTGGCGATCGAATCGCGTCCGCTGGATGCCATAGACCCAGTCCGCGGCCGGGTCTTTGGGATCCAGCTGCTCTTCATGCAATAACTTGACTTTGCGGATCCGGTCTCCGGCCTGCAATCCGGCCCGCGCTGCGGGGCTGTCGGGAACCGTTCCGGCAACCGTTGGGGTCATCTGAACGGCAATTCCAAAAGTCGAAATGGCTAGCGCCTCGCGGCCGGGTATCGACGGCTCAATCGGCATGCGGGGTTCGACCTGAACGGATTCCGGGCTGGTTTCGTCACTGGCACCGGCGCGAAGGATTCCAAGTCGCAGAACGAACGGTTTTTCGGCGTTCGGGTTTTCGCGAATCAATCGCGCAATTTGCTGGTCCAGCGACAACAGGTCACCCACCGGAGCGCCGTCGACGGTCACCAACCGGTCACCGGCAGCGATTCCGGCCACAGCAGCTGGTGACTCATCCTGCACCGCAATCACGGGGGATGCCTGCATGATCAAGCCG
>JBGSVU010000652.1:0-6727 GCA_041752775.1 Pirellulaceae bacterium
CACGGATTTCTCCCCCGAGCGCGGTCGAAAAGTTTTTGCTGATGGACAATCCGAGGCCAGTGCCGCCGAACTCACGGGTCACACTCGAATCGGCCTGTTCAAAGGGTTTGAAAATGTTGGCGACCTGCTCCGCCGTCATTCCGATCCCGCTGTCAGCCACATCGATTTCCAGCTGGTGCTGCTGGTTTCGGTGTTGGTGACGAACCACGATCCGGACTGATCCTTCGGCCGTAAACTTGATGGCGTTGCCAGCGAGATTGGTGATGATCTGGCGCAGTCGAAGGTCATCGGTCAGCACTTTTTCTGGCAGGGTTCCTTCGAATTCGATGCCGAAATCAATCCCCTTGTCGGCGGCCCGGACCTGCAGCAGGCCGTAGACCTCGTGGACGATGGCGAACGGGGAGTGCCAGTCAAGATTCATTTCCATTTTGCCGGCCTCAATTTTTGAAAGGTCCAGAATGTCGTTGATCATTTCCATCAGGTGGCTGCCACTGGAGTGAATGGTTTCGAGGTAGCGGATTTCTTCGTCGCGGCTGGTGGCATGTCCGCGCCGCAGCCAGTCGGCAAAACCGAGGATGGCTGTCATCGGTGTGCGAATCTCATGACTCATATTGGCAAGAAATGCCGACTTGGCCTGGTTTGCGACTTCAGCGGCGCGAATGCTGGCGTGCAGTTCCGTTACGTCTTCGAAACAGATCAGGGCGCCGTTTTTCTGGCTTTTATCACCCAGAATTGGCGAACAGTTGACTTTGAAAATTACCCGGGCCGTGGCTACGTCGTCGTCATAGCTGTTGACGAGGACGAGAGTTTCGTTGAAAACGGGCTGGCTGGACTCGATTGCGCGATCCCAGGGCAGGTCGTTGACCGGTTTTCCGGACCCGTCCAGCCACTTGAAGACGGCTTGCGGGCGTTTGCCGATCAGGTCGGCTGAATCTTTTTGCGTGGCGTTTGCAAACGAAGCGTTGGCCAGGACGATCCGGCCATTGACATCGATCATCAACAGGCCTTCGGTCAGGCTGTTCAGTGCCGAGCGGACGCGTGATGGAACGGTCCGGGAAGGGTTCAGCTGGGTGAGCATCACACCGAGGTAAACAAAAAACATCAGAAATGTACTGGCCGCGAGAAACAGTTCCAGACGCACCGCGGCGATCAGGGCCTGCCATCCGGACAGCGTGTCAGTCCGGTCGGGCACAAACCCGATCTCAATCGTGCCATAAGGACGGCCCCGCGAGAAAAGTGGCACGCGGACCAGCTGGACCAGCTGTCCGCCGGATGCGCTGACGATTCCGCTCTCGTGTTCGGGAGGCAGTTCCGTTTCCGGGTGGGGGCCCTCAGTCGCCAGGACCACCCCGTTCTGGCTGCGTACAGCCACCGAGATGATCGACTTGTCCAGCCCAACCAGCTGTTTCAGCAGGGACTGGATCTGGCCGCGGTTGCCGGACTGAACCAGATTGGAACTGGCGACGGCCACGACTTCCGACAACTCCATTCTCGCAACAGCCCGCCGGGAGGATTCATTGGGCAACAGTCGCATCCATGTTGCCATGGCAAAGGCCAGCATCAGGATGCCGACCAGGCCGGTAGCGAGTTGCAGTCGTGTGGAAAAAAGTTTGCGAAACATGCATTATTCCTGGCGGGGTTCAGACCTTCAGGCCTGGGTGTCTACCATTTCCTCGATCGAAGTGTCCTCGTCTTCGCGGCGACGTGCCGAACTCTCGATCACCGGCAGCGGGTCAAACGACTGCCATGCTGGCATTGCTGAAACAAAGGCACTCAACAGCGCTCCTCCGCCCTTGACCGCCCATGTCAGATAGCCGACGGCGATCAGACCGGCAGCTGTCGAAACGGCGGCAGGGGTCTGGAACTGCAAATCGGCCAGAAAGTCTTCACGGTTGTCTTCCATCGCGCGCAGATAACCCTGGAACCACGCCGCGTCGCGGTCAGTGGCCAACTCGGACAAGGCCTGTCCCGAGCGAATGTCGCGGGGCTGGGCCGACAGTTCGACATTCCGCGCGATAATCTGATGGGTTGCCGCCTCGTACACCGTCTGTTCGACGAGGTTGCTCCTGTATTCCGCAGCCAGTTCAAATCCCTTCCGCGTGTCGCCAGGCGAATCTGCAAATCGTTCTGAAGTATTCGTATTTCTGCCGACAGTTCCCGCTTCCGGCGTCCCGCTGCTTTGGGCTGGTGGGGGAGGTGCGACGTTGGGCAAAGCCTGTTCGACCACTGGTTCCGGAGCAGAATCACCGACGGACGGGTCTTTGGGATCCGCCAGGGGCAGTCTGGGTCCTGTTACCGGTGGTGCACCCACCGTCAGTAAAACCGTGGCGACGTTCCCCGCTACCCCTGCCGAAACGGCCTGATAGGAAAAAGTGGTCACACCAAGATTCCCCTGGGCGTCAAACGCGATCGACCCGTCACTGGCAACTGTGATCATTCCGAAACCGGGCTGGGACAGAACCTGGACGGATTGCAGCGGGCTGTCTGGATCGAAATCGTTGGCCAGCAGTTCACCCGGTGTGATTAGCAGAATCTCCTGATTTGCCAGCGCAAACAGGTCGTTCCGCGCCAGTGGCGCGTCGTCAACCGGATGGATCGTGAGGGTGACGATCGCGGTCGAGGTGGCTCCCGAAGCTTCGGTGACCATGTACTGGAATGAATCCGAAATGGTCTCGCTGCCGTCGTGACGATAAATGAAAGTACCATCGTTGGCCAGGGAAAGGCTCCCGTGGGCCGGGCTGGCGACCAGCGACAGTTTGTGTGAACCCTGGTCATAAAAGACATCATTCTGCAACAGCGCACCCGTCGCCGAGGTCAGCGTCTGGCCTTCGTGCAGACTGAGAAAATCGTCGGTTGCCGCGCCGGGTTCGACCTCATCCAGAATCGAAACCGTCACAATTTCCGTCACGAGGCTGGTTCCGTCACTGACGCCAACCTCGATCGTGTAGCCGTTGTCGAGATTGCCGTCGCCGGGATTCTCGAAATCGGGGGCCACCACAAAGCTGAGACTGCCTGTAACGGAATCGATGGAAAAATGCGCGTTGTCGAAAACGGCCCCGTTCAGCTGGTACGTCAACGCGTGGCTGTCGATATCGCTGGCCGCAACCGTGCCGGCCTGAAGCTGGTTCTCTACAACGCTGAATGCTACGGGGCCGGTAAAGACAGGGGTATCGTTGGCTCCGGAAACCACAATGACCGCAGTTGCCGTCGAAGCACCACCATGGATGTCGGTGACGCGATAGACAAAACTCACCGTGTCGCTTGCGCCAACGGCAAGGCCTTCAAAATGACCATTGGGATCAAAGAAAAAAGTTCCGTCGGAATTGAGCGTCAGGGCACCGCGGGCCGGGCCGGAGACGAGGCTGTAACCGAGGGGGTCACCGTCAGGATCGATATCATTCCCGGCCACACTGCTGTTCAGGAGCGTGTTTTCCCCGGTTGAAAACGACTCACCAGCGGCAACAGGCGCCGAGTTGGCTGTGCCCTCAACAGTGACGGTCACCTCAACGGCTGTTGCAGTTCCAGTCTGGTCGGCAACCGTGAAAGTGAACTGGTCGGTCGCAAACTGTCCATTCAGAAGGCTGTCAAAGGCGGAATTGGGATCGTACTGAATCGATCCGTCGGCAAGAAAACTGACGCGAGCACCGGAAACCAGCACAACCGACGTCGGACCGGTGACGCTGACACCATCGATCCCGACCAAGCCCGTCGAATTGCTGATGTCGACGAAACGGTTGCTGATTTCACCGCTACTGATTCCGCTGTCGAAAACCGCCAGTCGTCCCAGTTGCCCGTTAAAGGCACCGGCTGAAGTCGTTTCCGTACCGGCAGCAAATGTCGCGTTCGCGGAACCGATCCCGGCAACCTGTTCTGAACTGCCAGATGCCAGAATTGAGGACGCCGTCAAAGCCGGCAGCCCGGCGATATCAGCTGCCACATCGGCCAGATGTCCGTTGACGTAGAGGGCAACGTCACCCAGTGCGGTATTGCCCAGCAGTCCGCCCCCAGTATCAATCACAGCAACAATCTGGTTGAACTCAGCCGCGATCAGGCCGGACGCCAGCAGTTCCAGCGTCGGCAACTGGAAACCCGCCACACTTTGGCCGGTCGCATAGGCCAGATGCACCGACGCTCCGGACTGAATCAGCGACAGGCCATTCGTCGCTGAACCCCATTCAAACAGAACGGCCGTTTGATTCAGGTTGTCGGGTCGAACCCAGATTTCAATCGCGATCTGGCCGGATCCCAGCGAACTCAGGTCGAGCACCCCGTTGCTGGCAGGCCCGGTCTGGAACGCGTGCTGGATATCGCCGATGCTGGAGTTGCCCACACTGACCAGTGACGTGCTGGATGATGCGAACAGGGCTGAGCTGCCGCCCCCCAGTTCGTTCCAGACGATTTGCCCAAAGCCATTGACGGTAGCGCTGCTCGAGGCATTGACCACATACTCCAGCGACGGCGTGACCGTCGGCGGAGTAGCCGCCACATGGTCAGGATCATCGCTGTCGGATACGACCTGGCCCGCCGCGATCGTGACCGGGCTGTCGGCATCGGTCGTCAGGGTGTGGTTGCTTTTGGGAATCGGATCGTTGACTGGCGTCACACGGACGTCCAGGGACTGGACAGTCGTTCGGCTGGCTCCTTCGTTCGCAGTAATCTGAAACTGCAAAGTAAAATCGCCGGCAAAATCCTGCGGAGGTCTGATTTGCAGCGTCCCGAAGTTCCAGGTGGTGATATCGACCGCAGTCAGGCTGGTACTGGAAAACATGTGAACGCCATCGGTAACCGCCGCACCCAGGGGGATACCAGTCAGCAGAATTTGGGATACCGTCTCGCTGCCATCGCCATCCCTGTTCTGCATCGAAAAGTTGAGCGGCAGGAAAGAGTCTTCGCCGACTGTGGCCGTGGGCTTCAGTGTGCCGACCATGATTTCCGAGACGAAATCGGGACTGGGCGCCAGGCCGGGCGTGGAATCCCATGCAATCGCAATCCCGCCGCTGGCCAGCAGCGCTGCCTCCACGCTGCTCTGCTCCCCTGCGTGAGGATTGTTGACCGTCGTTTCCGTGCCGAAGGCGCCCGTGACTGAATTCCAGGTCCGGGATGCAATGCCGTAACCAGCGTCTCCATCGACACCAATCGATCGCCAGAAAACGGTAAACGAACCATCGGCCATTCCCACCACTTCCGGCTTGTGCTGCGAACTGGCCTCAAACTGGTTCACCAGGAATTCAGTGGCGTCGATCGCAATTCCGTTGTTGTCAAACCGCCGTGCCATGATTCCGTAACCGTCGGCATCGCCGTTTTCGGAATGCCACACGACGACGAAGCCATGTTCACCGAGGCTGGCGACCTGTTGGGCAGCCTGCCGCTGGTCCGTCAGCGAGTTGATGGTGAACTCGTTACCCGCAGTCGTGCTGCCCAACTGCAGGATGCTCCCCTGAATGTCAAAGTCCGATCCGTTCTGGTTGACCCAGGTCACGACCAACTGATGTCCATGGATCACCGCCAGACGAGGCTGCCGCTGATTGCCCGCATCGAACTGGTTGATCCGGAACTCGTCTGACATGTTCCCGCCCAGATCGATGAACCGCGCGACAATATCGGCGGCATCGCCGGAAATCGCAGAATCGCGAGTGCTCCAGGCCACGGCAAAACCGTTGGCAGTCGCCACCACATCGACATCGTTCTGGATCCCGAAACTGTACTGGCTGATGACTGACGGTACCGCAACGGCGGAAGCGTTCCCGTCCAGTTCCAGAAAGCTGCCCATTGCGGAGAATCGTTGTGCATAAATGTCCTGGCTGGCACCGACCCAGACCACGACGAACCCGCCGTCTGCCAGTCCGGTGACTCTGGCATCGTTCTGGTCACCACTGGTTGCCGGATCAACCGGAAATTCACCGCCGACGCGGTTGCCGCTGGCATCGAAAATCTGACCGAACACGCGGGTCCCAAAATCGCCATCGGCGAGGTATCCATCGGTTGAACTCCAGACCACGACATACCCGCCGTTGTCCAGTGCGGCAATGTGCTGGGCTGTTTGTTCACCAGGGAGAAAAGTATTGGCAACCTGTCCAAATCCGTCGGCCATCCACCCGTCACCGGTGGATATGTCTATCGTATCCGTGGCCGGTGTGACATTGAATTGCACCGTGCCTGTGCTGGTTGAGAACGCAGTGCCGTCGCTGACCTGAAACGAGACTTGCCCCAAACCGGTGCCGCTGGCATGTTCCGTGGGTACGAATCGCAGTTTTCCGGCAATGATATCGCTGGCCGCTACTTCCGTTCCCGCCCCAATCCGGCTGGCATTCAAAAACAGTGTGCCGCCCACAACGTGGTCGATCAACACCGAATGCATCGGGTCGTTGTCCGGGTCGCTGTAGCCAAAATCGCCCTGCGAGAAGACGAACACTGTGTCTTCGGCGATTGTCAACGCTGGCAGGCTGCCGATCCCTGGCACCGAATTGATCGGGCCCGTCGCCGGAACAAACGTTCCAAACTGCCGAACGAACACGCCTTCATCGTCGACGTTACCGGGCTGGGTGCCATTGCCGCTCCACGCAACAACGTAGTTGTCGGGGTTCAGCAACGCCACCGATGCGTGATGCTGGTCTCCGCCGGTACTGACGTTAATCTGGAATGCCGCACCCAGCGCGTGCCCGGAACTGTCGTATTTTCGGGCAAAGACACCCTTCTGGTAGCCATCTCCGTTCGACTCGAAAACCAC
>JBGSVU010000653.1:0-8262 GCA_041752775.1 Pirellulaceae bacterium
GACTCGTAGCCTCGTCCACTACCCGAAAATTGACCTGTGACGGAATACTAGGCGCCGCCACCGTTTTCCAGCGCCCGGATTTTGTCCACCCGCACCTGGTGTCGGCCACCTTCGAACGAAGTCGCCAGCCAGACATGCACGATCTCGTCAATCTCTTCTTCCGTCAACGTATTGCCGGGCAGACAGAGGACGTTGGCGTCGTTGTGACGGCGGCTCAACTGGGCCGTGTCCATGTCGGCGGCAACGGCGGCGCGAATGCCACGTATTTTGTTGGCGGCGATCGCCATGCCAATCCCGGTTCCACAGATCAGAATTCCCCGGTCGCTTTCGCCCGAAGCCACACGCCGGGCGACCAGAGCGGCCACATCCGGATAGTCACAGCTCTCGTCGCTGGTTGGTCCGGTTTGAAAAATTTCATGTCCGAGATCCTCAACGGCTTGGGCAGCCGATCGGCGCTGACTCACCCCGCGGTGGTCACTGCCAACGGAGACCTTCATTCCAAGTTCCCTTTCGTGCTGGAATTTTTAAAAAGTGAATGTTCGTTGATCCACCATCCCAGGTGATGATCGATCTGCTGGGCACAGGCTTCATAATATTCAAGCGGCATTCCGATCGGATCGAAAATGTCACCCTGATCCCGTCCCAGAACATGAACCCGGTTGCCGGCGGTCGGCCACTGGGCCAGAACCATCTGGCGGTGGGCACTGGTCATGGTCAGAATCAAGTCGGCTTCGTTGACCAGCCGGTCGCTCAGCGGCTGGCTGCGATGTTCCGATATTTCGATTCCCGATTCATGCATCACGTCCACAGCTTCCGGACTGGGGGTACCACCGGGCATGGCGGCGATCCCGGCGGAAATCACCCGGATTCCCGAACTGTCCAGCTGGTCGGGAGGACAGCCACTGGCATCGGCAATCTTTTTTTTCAGCAATCCTTCCGCCATGGGACTGCGGCAGGTATTCCCGGTGCACACCAGCAGTATATTCACCTGACTCATCTGTTCCAAAGCCTGATCGTCCAAAACACCCGGTCGCAAAACAGTTAACCGGTTTTCGTCTATTCTTGCAATTGTACTGGCCCGGGAAAACCGGCACTGGCCATCATCCAGAATCAGGGCCACCCGCTCCTGGAACCGGGCCACGGCCTCTTCGCCTGTCGTGCATTCGGGCTGGCCACCCAGCGAAGCCCGCGCCAGCACGACCGGACCTGCGGTCAGCCGCATGATTTGCCCGACCGCCGAATGGTTGGGCACCCGCAACGCAATCCCCAGCGGATGTGCCAGCAACTGTCGCGATTCGGCGGGCAAACGTCCGATCACGCTGTCTTCGTGCGGCCCGGGCAGCACCAGAGTCAGCGGGCCCGGCCAGGCCCGGCGAGCCAAACGTCGGGCCAGCGGTGACATGTCCGGGGCGAAATCGAGCGCATCGGCTTCGCTTTTGACACAATAACTGAGCGGGGTTTCAAGGGCGGGTCCCAGCAATTCAACCATGCGGGTCACAGCATCCGCGTGCAGTGCGCTGCAGGCCACTCCATAGACGGTTTCGGTCGGCAAAACCAGCAACTTCCCCGCCGCGAGAGCCTCTACGGCATGATGAATCGCGTCCTGTGAATCAGCATCCTGCCGCAGGTTCAAAACCACCGTTCCCATTTTCGACAAGTTGACTCGTGCTCCAGAATGTTTTGAAATGTTGGGCTCTCGACCCGGTTATTTGGATCGCAGACAATCATTGGATGGGTACCCCAGTGTAACCGCCATCCCGCATCTGACGCCAGCATCAATCCGCCAGTTACCCACGGAAATCTTTGACTTGTTCCCTCCCACCCTGATTCCGAATCGGTCATCCCGCCGGACAGCGTTGGGGGTCGGGTGCATGGCATGGAACCTGGTCCTGGCCATGCTGCTGGTGGTCGCAGGTTGTGCTCCAGAATCACCCTCTGCCGAATCGGTCATGGTCTGGAGCAAACAGGGCCCTGGATCTGGCGACCTTTACAAACCGCGCGGTATCGTGCGGGGCCATGACAACCTGTTGTACATTGTCGACATGACCGGGCGAATTCAGGTTTTTGATGAAGAGGGGAAATTTGTCCGGTACTGGAAAACACCCACAATCGTCCAGGGCAAACCCTGTGGACTGGGATGGACCAACGATGGTTTGCTGATGGTCGCCGATACCCACTATTATCGCGTGCTGTTTTACCATCCCGACGGAACACCGGTCCCGGAGCGAACGATCGGCGGCGTCAACGGCCGGGGGCCCGGAGAATTTGGCTTTGTTACCGATGCAGCTCAGGACGCTGCGGGGAATTATTACGTATCCGATTACGGCGACTACGACCGGA
The DNA here is from genome assembly GCA_041752775.1 of Pirellulaceae bacterium. Taxonomy (GTDB): domain Bacteria; phylum Planctomycetota; class Planctomycetia; order Pirellulales; family Pirellulaceae; genus BJ22. Next base: position 2,341 of record JBGSVU010000653.1, read on the forward strand.
TACAAAAATTCGACGCGGCGGGAAATTTTCTGATGGAGTGGGGCGGGCACGGTGACGGTCCCGGCGAATTCAACCGACCCCAGTCCCTGGCGGTCGACGAACAGGGCATGCTCTGGGTCAGTGACGCCTGCAATCACCGGATCCAGGTTTTCGACACCGGCGACGGAACCCCTCGCCTGATCCATTGCTGGGGCAAGTATGGCGAAGGCCCCGACCAGATGCGATATCCCTACGGGCTGGTCCTCGGTGACGACAATTCGGTCTACGTGACCGAATTTGGCAATCACCGCATTCAAAAGTTTACCCGGGACGGGAAATCCCTCGGCATCGCGGGCGGACCTGGCCGGTTGCCGGGCCAGTTCCAGCAACCTTGGGCACTTTGCCTGGACAGCCAAAACCGCCTCGTAGTCCTGGACACATACCATCACCAGGTCCAGTCATTTTTCTGGCCCAACACTCCACAACCGCCCCAAAATCATTAAACGAACAGGTGGACGCCAGCGGTGCAGTGGACGGGTGGACGGAAATGCTACCACACCCTCCCATAAGACCCTGTCGCTTTTCTGCTAGCGGAGTGGGACCGGATGGCGTTGACCGGTTTTGGCTGATTCGCCAGGATCGCCCGGTTGCCAATTGTCACAGCCAGGGATCCGGATTCTCCGGGACCGGTCTGTTGGACCAGTGGAATGTGCGTCTGGAATTTTCATAGGCGGGTTGGTAAATCCCCGAAATGCGGAAGGAACCGCGGCTGTGGCCCGTTTGACGATAATCGATCACTCGCTGACTGACGAAGGCAGCCATCACGCCGGATTTGCCGCGACGGTTGCCAGTGCGGCGCTGCGGATGGGACAACAGGTTGCCGTAGCGGCCAACCGGCTCTGTCAAAAAACCACCCTGCTAAACGGCCTGGTTCCGGTTCGAAACATTTTTCGCCGTACCGTCTATGAAAACGGCAGCTTCCTCGCCGGGCTGGACCGCAAGGACCGCTGGCAACTGGAACCGGGTCTGACCCGACCGGCGAAATGGTGGACGCGATGGAATCACCTGCTGCCCCACAACGCCCCGCACCGGACGCGGAACCTCGCGGCAGGGATTTTTGCAACGGACTGTGAGAAACTTTTTGCGGGAACTGAATTCACGCCTGCCGACCGAATTCTGGTGGCCACAGCCAGCGATGTCGAGTTGCTGGGTTTGTGCCGTTTCCTCGCCCGAAATCCACAAACCATTCTTGCCACGTGGGATTTGCTGTTCCATTTCAATCTGTTGCATGGACGCCCCCCCGAATACGCCAGCCAGTTGCGCCGCCTGCGTTTCGCCCGCGACCGGTTTCAGGAAGCGTTGGGGATGGTGCCCTATCACCAGGTGCGCCTGCACGCCACAACGGAGACGCTGGCAATGCAGTACAACCGGATGGGCGTCGGCGAGTTCACCCAGCTGGCATGGCCAGTCGATGACCGGTTTCGGCCGGACGCATGGCAGCCGCGCCGCAACATGCTGCGCGTCAACCATGGCGACGAAACAACATCGCCGGATATCCCCGCAGAGCCGGAAGAGTACCGTCGTCCGCTTCGCGTCGTGATGCCCGGCACGGTGCGGCGCGAAAAAGGCCAGACCTCTTATCTGGCGGAACTGGTCTCGGAACTGCAGTCATCGCATCTTGATACGGGCCGTTTGCAATTCATTCTCCAGGCGCCCAAACGCCCCTGGTACCAGCGGCGAAAAATCCGGCTGGGTACGCCGCTCAATTCCCCCCGGGAATTCTGCAGCGATCCCGTTGTCATTTGTCCGCATCCGCTGGCTGTGGACGACTATACCCATCTGATCGATTCGGCCGATATCGGACTGCTGATGTACGACCAGTCGGCCTACTATGCCCGCCGCGCCGGCGTGATGTGTGAACTGCTCAGCCGGGGTCGTCCGGTGATTGTGTCGGCGGGCACGTGGCTGGCCGATGAACTGGAAGAATATCGCCACGACCAGGCGGTGGGGCTGGCCGCGGGACCGTTGGCATTGCGCACCCTGGAACGCGCCGATCTGGAATTTTCCAGAAAAAACCTGCCCCATCCGGGCGGAGTACTGACCTTCGACCAGCAGGAACACGCAGTCGAGTTTGAGTTTCCCGTGGCTGCAGAAGAAGCGGGCGTAGTGGTTGAGTTTCAGTGGCACCACCCGACCAGTCCTGGCAGTTACTGCCGGATCGGGTTGCAGAGCGGCGGCAGTCAGGACGCCTTGTCGGTGGTGGCCGGTCATCACAAACAGAGCCAGCTGGTGTCAGCGTTTTTCCGGCTGGATTCCAGCCGTGAAAAGTGCCGCTTTCGACTGACCAATGCCTTCCATGATGCGTGTGTCAGCGTTCAAAACATCCGGGTCACGATGCTGGACTGCCGCGCGGCCGGTCTCCCGCTGGCCCAGGTCGGACTTGCGGTTCATGACCACCGCGAACTGGCAGCGGCGATTCGCGAAATGGAAATGCACTATTCCCACTACCGCCGAACTGCGATGGCCTGGGCGGGAGACTGTTTCGCCCGACAGAATGGCCAACGCACGGTGGAGCAACTGATGTTGCCACCGCCAGGGGAAAGCCAGCGGCGGGCGGCGTGAGCATGGCCATCCTGCCGCTGCCAAAGACAAATCACCGGAAAGATCGCCAGAAAGTTTACACGGGCCAGCGGATCCAGTCTGAAATCGAATAACGGAACCCAACAATGAACGTACTGGTCGTCGGCGGAGCCGGCTACATTGGATCGCACATGGTTCGGCTGCTGGATCGCAGCGGGCACAACGTGGTGGTTCTGGACAATCTGACCACGGGCTTTCGCGCAGCAGTGAAGGCCGGGGAGTTCTATCAGGGTGACATGCGCGACCGGGAACTGGTCAGTGACATCCTGCGCCGCCACGCGATCGATGCCGTGATGCACTTTGCTGCCAGCGCCCTCGTGGGTGAGTCGGTGACGAATCCGGCCAAGTACTACGACAATAATGTGATTGCAGCCCTGGCACTGCTGGAATCGATGCGGACCGCGGGTGTACGGCGAATCGTCTTTTCCAGTACTTGCGCGACCTATGGCGTGCCCGAGATCGTGCCGATATCCGAACGGGAGTCCCAGAAACCAGTCAATCCGTACGGCTTTACAAAACTGGTCGTGGAACAGGCCCTGGCGGACTATGCAGCGGCCTACGGATTCGGTTACGCCACCCTGCGGTATTTCAACGCATCCGGAGCCAGCCCCGACGGTGATATCGGCGAACACCACGATCCGGAGTCGCACCTGATTCCGCTGGTGCTGCAGGTTGCCCTCGGGCAGCGTCCCAACATCACAGTCTTTGGCGACGACTGGCCAACCCCCGACGGCACCTGCGTTCGGGACTACATTCATGTGGACGATCTGGGACGGGCGCATCTGGCCGCGCTGGAGCGGATCCAGCCGGGAGAGGGGATCAAGCTGAACCTCGGCACAGGTGTGGGCAACAGTGTGCGCGAAGTCATTCAGGCGTGTCGCGATGTTTCCGGACAGGCGATTGCAGAAGTCATGGGCGAACGCCGTGCAGGCGACCCGCCGGAGCTGGTCGCCGATGCACGGCTGGCGGAAAGTGTTTTGAACTGGCGAGCCGAATACCGCGATATCAGGCTAATTGTCGAAACCGCATGGAAATGGCATCGCAGCCACCCCAATGGTTATTTGTCCAAATAGCAGAATGGCGCGAGCCATCCGGTCCCCGCGCGCGAGATGAGCCATGTAGCGGAATGGCGCGAGCCATCCGGTGTAAGGGGGGCCAGCGCTGCACCGGGCGGCTTGCGCCGCTCCGCTACCTCTAGTTGCTGACGTGCTGACGGGTGCGCTGTACCGGGCGGCTTGCGCCGCTCCGCTACCTCTACTTCGGCTGTTTGTCGTCCGGTTTCTCTTCCGGCTTCGTTTCTTTCTTTTCAAAATCACCGGCAGTGATGACGTTGATTTTCTTTGGGTCAATCCGCTTCTTGAGAGCTTCATTGACATCAGCCACGGTCAGCGAGGCAATTTTCGCGTCACTTTCCGCGGCAAATTTCATGCTGCGATCGAGTTCCAGGTTCTGACGCAGTGAACTTGCCAGCCCGCGGTCATCCGAACGTTCCCCTTTGCGGGTTTCGAGGTAACTGCTTTTGGCATTTTCCAGCTCTTCGCTTTCAACACCACTTTCGACCAGACGGGTCAATTCTTCGTCAATCGTCGCAACTACCTGCTGGCTGACGTCCGGGTTGGACATGGCAAACATAATCAGCACGCCACTTTCGTCCTGGGAATCGGCCTGAAACATCGACCCGACGGCATACGACAGACCATCTTTTTTCCGCACGCGGTCCGCCAACCGGCTGCTGAGCGGTCCACCGCCGAGGATATAGCCGCCGACCAGCATCGATTCATAGTCCGCCGCGTCATCGCGAATCGGCATCAGATAAGCCGACACGTACAGCGCGTTGGCCTTGTCGGGCGTGTTGATGGTAATTCTCTGGCCCTGTTCGATTGCTGGAACGGGTTCCGGGATCCGTTCATAGGGATGGTCGGAAGTCCACCCGGCCAGCAGCTGGTTCATCTGGTCGACAATCTTCGTATTGTCAAATTCACCCACGACGGCAATCTGGCCGTGCTGTCCACCCACAAAAGTTTCGTAAACGTAGCGGATCTGTTCCACAGTGACCGCACGCAACCCGGCGACAGATTCGTCGATGTCGGGGCTGTAACGCGGGTCGTCTTTGGGATAGACGTTGGTCAGTTTGGCCATCGCCAACATGGCCTGGGTTTGGGGTTCGGATCGTTGCGATTCGAGTTCCGTGATTTGTTCGTTGCGAATCAAGTCCAGTTCTTCGGCAGAAAAAGCGGGGTGTCGCAGCATCTCCTGCAGCAGCGCCAGGGTCTCTTCGAGTTTGTCGCCTTTGGCCCGCACGGAAAAAGCCAGATTTCCGGGACCGCCCGACAGCGAGATGTTCGCTTTCAGTTCATCGATCCGGTCGCGCAGCTGCTGGAAGCTGAGTGACTGGGTTCCGCGCGACATCAGCTGCGGCATCAGGGTGGCTGCAACCCGCTGTCCCGTCAGCCCTTTCAGGTTCCCGAACTGCAACTCTCCACTGATGTAAACCACGCCGCCACGAATTTTCTTGGGCAACAGCGCGAATTCAACGCCCGAATCGAGCACGCCCGTGGTGGTTCGGGCGTCGATGTTTTCGGGAGTCGGTTCAAATTTCTCACCTTCGGAAATTTTGGCACGCCCCCTGTAATCCGCCAGCAGGTTTTCCAGATTTGGTCCCTGGGGAATGCGGGCCCGCACCGGTTCGCTGGTTGGCAGAAACTGTCCCAACGTTCGGTTGGACGTTACCAGGTAATCGCGCGCGACCCGCTGGACATCGGCAACGGTGACTTTTTCGACCCGGTCCCGGTGCAGAAAATAGAGCCGCCAGTCGCCGCTGGCCTGCCATTCGGTCAAACCGATGGCCACCCTTTCCGTATCGGAAAACTCCTGCTCGCGACGTTTTACCAGGCTTTGTACGGCCCGTTTGACTTCTTCATCGGAAACGCCTTCGACCCCAATGTTCTGAACGGTGTCGGTCAGAATCGTCTGCACCTGACTGATGTCCTGGTCCGCGGGCAACTGGGCCAGGCAGAGCAACAGTCCCGGATCGTAACCGGTCATGTTTTGCGAAAGGACACTGGAAGCGAGGCCGGGCTTGACCAGTTGCTGGTACAGCCGGCCGGCGGGTTCCATGCCAAGTATTTCGGCCAGGACTTCCATCGGGGCATTGTCCTGGTGAGCGGCGTTGGTAACGTGCCATGCCGCGGCGACCACCTGAACGTCGCCAACGCGGCGCAGGGTGACCACCCGTTCACCGTCCTGTACCGGTTCTTCCGTCCAAGTTTTGGGCAGTTTGCGTTCAGGCAACTGCAGCTGGCC